>DAIQNS010000045.1:0-12259 GCA_036788315.1 Alteraurantiacibacter sp.
CGGGCAATGCGGTGATCCTCAAGCCTTCGGAAAAGACGCCCGCCGTGGGCGAGCGGCTGGTGCGCTTTTTCCATGATGCAGGCATGGAGCCCGATCTGGTCCAACTGCTCATCGGCGGCCCCGATGAGGGCAAGGCGCTGGTGGCGCATGACGATGTCAACGGCGTCCTGTTCACCGGCAGCGCGCAGGTCGGCATTGCGATCAATCGCAAGCTAGCAAGCAATCCGGGCAAGATCGTCGCGCTGGAAATGGGCGGCAACAATCCGGTCGTCCTGTGGGACACGCCGTTGATCCAGGACGCTGCTGCCTTGATCGTGCAGTCCGCCTTCACCACCGCAGGGCAACGCTGCACCGCGGCGCGCCGACTGATTGTCAAAAGCGACATGTATGATGCCGCGATGGACGCGATCCTGACCCTGACCAAACGCATGATCGTGGGTGCACCGTTTGATGAGCCGCAGCCGTTCATGGGGCCGGTAATCGACCAGAAAACCGCCGACATGCTGACCGAAAGCTTCCTTTACCTGATTTCGAATGGCGGCAAGGCGATTGCGCATATGCGCCCCTTGCGCCCGGGATTGCCTTTTCTCAGCCCCGCTATCATCGACACGACGAACATGGCCGAGCGCCCCGATATCGAATTGTTCGGGCCACTGTTGCAGGTAATCAAAGTCGATACGCTCGAAGAAGCGATTGCCGAAGCCAATGCCACAAGGTTCGGCCTCTCGGCCTCGATGATCGGCGGCGACCCCAAGCAGTATAATCGCTTCTGGGCGAATATCCGTGCAGGGATCGTCAACTGGAACAGGCCCACCAACGGGGCTTCCTCGGCCGCGCCATTTGGCGGCATTGGTCTGTCGGGCAATCATCGTCCGGCGGCGTTTTATGCTGCGGATTACTGCGCCTACCCGGTCACGAGCACCGAGATGGAGCAACCGCGCGCCAGTGTGGGCGTGGGCTTCCAGCCCTGAGAACAGGAGCATAACAGGACGTCCATGCCACTTGGGTCACGGACGTCCTGGCGCAGCTCCCCTAGACACGACCCGGAGAGCCGCGCTGGCGGTTACGGTCAGACAGGCTCGACCGCACCGATCTTTAATCAGCAATTTCCACTATTTAGCGTCAGTTTGCTGAATAACAGCGGCAGCAGGCTGCAGCCATGTATCCGCACTACGCACTGAATTGGCGCTTGGTTCCCGCTCAATCCGTGCGCAGTTCCCATGCCAGTCGCTCGCCAGCATGAAACGGCACGACTGGCCCGAGGCCCGTCTCATAGACAGCGGGAACAGGGCTGGTCTCGCGTTTTGTGAGCCTGATTGTGCCCTCGTTCAAAGGCAGGCCGTAAAACGCAGGCCCATGCTCGCTGGCAAAGCCTTCGAACGCGCCGAGGGCATTCTCGGCATCGAACACCGCTAGATAGCTTTCGAGCGCGAAGGGCGCGTTATAGATCCCCGCGCAGCCGCACGCGCTTTCCTTGTCGCTTTGCAAGTGCGGCGCGCTGTCGGTGCCCAGAAAGAATTTGGACGAACCCGAAGTGGCAGCCCGCACCAGGCTCAGGCGATGCTCTTCGCGCTTGGCCACGGGCAGGCAATAGGCATGCGGTCTGATCCCGCCCACCAGCATGGCATTGCGGTTGAGATGCAGGTGCTGGGGCGTGATCGTGGCGGCAATATTGGCCGATGCGCTTTCGACAAAGGCGACCGCCTGCGCAGTGGTGATGTGCTCGAACACGACTTTGAGCGCGGGCAGGCGTGCGACCAGCGGCACCAGGATCTTCTCGATGAACACCGCTTCCCGATCGAAAATGTCGATTTCGCGGTGCGTCACTTCGCCGTGCACGCACAGGACCATGCCGATTTCCGCCATCACTTCGAGCACGCTGTAAATCTTGCCGATATCGGTCACCCCGCTCTCGGAATTCGTGGTGGCCCCGGCGGGATAGAGCTTGGCGGCGGTAAACACGCCTGCTGCAAACCCGCGGCGCACTTCTTCGGGATCGGTCCTGTCGGTGAGGTAACAGGTCATCAGCGGCATGAAGTCCATCCCCGGCGGCACTGCGGCAAGAATGCGCTCGCGATAGGCCGAGGCAGAAGCCACATCGGTCACCGGCGGGGACCGATTGGGCATCACGATGGCGCGGGCAAACTGGCGTGCGGTGTGCGGCACCACGCTTTCGAGCATGGCGCCGTCGCGCAAGTGAACATGCCAGTCGTCAGGGCGGCGGATCGTGAGTGTCTGGGTCATGGGATTGTCTATGGCGGCGCTCTTCCTATGTGTCACCCATGATTTCAGGCCCCCTCGCCAACCGCGCTATCGTCCGCGTTGCCCCCACCGATCCTGGCGAAAGCGCCCGCGCTTTCCTTCAGGGACTGCTGACCAATGATGTGATGGGCGCGCTGCCGGTCTATGCCGCGATGCTCAGCGCGCAAGGCAAGGCAATGTTCGACCTCATCGTGTGGGAAGGCGAAGGCGGCATCGTGCTGCTCGATTGCGAGGCGGAAGCCGCCGATGCGCTGGTGAAGCGGCTCTCGCTCTACCGCTTGCGGCGCAAGCTCGAAATCGCGCGCGATGCGCAGATGGCGGTCTATTGGTCACCTGTCGCGACTCCTGGCGCGGTACCCGATCCGCGGCTGACGACGCTCGGCTACCGCTGGCTTGCGCCGGCAGGCGATGAGGAAAACGTCGATGCCGCATGGCGCGCGCACCGGCTTGGCAAGGGCGTTGTCGAAGGCAGCGCCGAGTTGGGCGATATATTGTGGCTCGAAACCAATGCGGTCGAGCTTGGCGGCGTGAGTTTCACCAAGGGCTGCTACGTCGGGCAGGAAAACACCGCGCGGATGAACTGGCGGCAAAAGGTCAACCGCCGGCTGATCGTGGTGCCGCTCGCGCAGTCGCAGGAAAAGCGGCGCAAGATCGCCTATCCCGAGCTTGGGCTTGCGGTCGATCATCTGCGCGTTGACGATATTGCGCCCGCGCTGCGGCCCGCCTGGCTCGATCCTTCGGCGCAGGCCTAGCCCGCGGCAAGTTCGCCCGCTGCCACGAAAGATGCCTTGAGCATTTCTTCGGCACGCCCACGCGCGGTCTCACGGGCCACGCCGAGCGATTCGGCGAGCAATTCGCCCAGCAGCGCATCGCCGAGCGCGAGCAGCACAAGCGAATAGGTCGTCTCGTGCATGGTGCGCGTGATGCCCGGCTCGTGCTCGCCGGGGTGCAGATCGTCCACCAGCGCGTGAATGGTCTCAATAATCGGATCGAGCGCATCCTCATTGCCCGATAGCAGCATCCAGCTTGCCAGCGGCCCGCCGCCCTGCTCGCCAAAGGCATCGAATGTCAAATCGACCACATCGCGCGGCGTGGCCTTGCCTTCCCGTGTCGCGCGCACCGCCGCGCCGATCGTATCGCACACGCTCTGCGCCAGATGCCGCGCCAGTTCCTTCTGCAGCCCGGAAGCCGATCCGAAATGATGCAGCAGATTGGCATGGGTGCGCCCGATGCGCGTCGCCACGGCCTTGAGCGTCACAGCCTGCGGCCCGGCCTCGATCAGCAGTTCGCGCGCAGCGTTCAGGGCGGCCGCCCGGCTCTCGTGCTGGCTCAGGCGCTTCTTTATTGACATTGTTGTCAGTATCTCGCAAACAGGCATCAGGGACTTATCTTAGAGGCCTTCGTTATGGACGCATTAGTGAACCTGCCACAAGCGCAATCCGGCCAACCCGCGCTCACCATCCGCGAGCGTCGTTTTGACCGCGCTGCCAAGCCCGATATTGCCAGCGACCCGGTCGCGGCAGCGTGGTTCGCCGCACTATCCGCCAGCTTTCCGCGCGGCGAAGCGATGTTCATCGAAGCGGTCCGCGCGCACCGCGAAGGTGCGCCTGAACCGCTGGCGAGCCAGATCCGCGATTTCATCCGCCAGGAAGTGAACCATTCGCGCGAACACATCGCCTTCAACCGCAGCGCGCAGGACGCCGGCTTCGATCTTGCCCGCATCGACCAGCGCGTGGCGCAAATGATCGGCGAAACGCAGAGCCAGCCCGCCATTGTGCAATTGTGCGTGACCATGGCGCTCGAGCATTTCACCGCGATGTTTGCGCATGTGTTCCTCAATGAGCCGGACAGCATTGCGGGCGCGGGCGGGAGCATGGGCGGACCCGATTTGTGGCAATGGCACGCGGTTGAGGAGATCGAGCACAAGGGCGTGGCCTTCGACACCTGGAACCACGCAACGCGTGACTGGCCCGCGCGGCGGCGGTGGATCATGCGCGCACTAGTCATGCTCAAGGTGACCTGGCGCTTCATCGGCAACCGCAGCGCCGACGCGCTCGAACTGCTGGCGCAGCACGGCATTACCGGCTGGCGCGCGCGCTGGCGCTTGTTCACCTATCTGACCGTGCGCCCGGGCGTGTTAAGGCGGATCGCGCCGAAATGGCTCGCCTATTTCCGCCCCGGCTTTCACCCCTGGGACCATGACGACAGTGCGCTGATCGCTGCCTATGATGCGGCTCATGACCGGGATCAGGAAAGCGCGCGCTCATAGCGGATGGCCGCGACGCCTGCCCCGCCGCGTCCGCGCGAGGCAATTTCGATGAGCTCGCCAGTGGGCAGGAAGCCGGCTTTCAGAAGCACGCAGCCCGAGGGCAGATTGTCCACGAAATGCGCCGAACGCACGCGCTCGATTCCGACCAGCCGCGCCGTTTCGAGCACGGCTGCGATCGCCTCGCTGACATAGCCTTTCTGCCAGTGATCAGGCGCAATCCAGTAACCCAGCTCGGGCATTTCGCCCTTTGTGCAGTCGATCCCGATGCCGCCGATGATCGGCGCGCCTGAGGGGCCGGGCAAGGTTATCGCGAAGTTCAACGCCGGCGGCGCATGCACGAGCGAGCAGAAATCCTCGGCATCCTTCAGCGTATAGGGCCAGGGCGCAAGGCTGAGCATGCGCACCACCCGCTCATCGGCAATCGCGGCGCATAATTCGCGCGCATCCTCGCGGAAATAGGGCCGCAGGAACAGGCGGCTGGTGCGGATCATCACGGGTCTGCTCCCTTTTTCGTCAGCATGCTCCATTGCGGAGCCCAAGGCAAAACGAAGGGAGAAACGCAAAAGGAGACGGGTTGGCCCCATCTCCCTTCAAGAGCCGGATCTGCTCCGGCGGGGCCATCCCGGTGGATGACCCTGTCGCGGAATCATCCGTTATTCAGCAGCCTGCGCAATGGCATCGACCGACACATATTTGCGGCCAAGCTTGCCATCGTGAAAGCGCACGACGCCATTACCAAGCGCAAATAGAGTGTGATCCTTGCCCATGCCCACATTGGTACCGGGGTAAAACTTCGTACCGCGCTGACGCACGAGAATATTGCCGCCGACCACGTCCTGGCCGCCGAACTTCTTCACGCCGAGGCGACGACCGGCCGAATCGCGGCCGTTACGGGATGAACCGCCTGCTTTTTTATGTGCCATATCGAATTACTCCGTCTCGTCTCATCGCAGCGCGCTGGCGCTGGCTTATTCCTTGTCCGTGGCCGGCTTTGCAGCGGCCTTCTTGGGTGCGGCCTTCTTGGCGGGCGCCTTCTTCTCGGCTGTTTCAGCCTTTGGCGCGGCCTTCTTGGCGGCAGGAGCCTTCTTCTCTGTGGCTTCAGCCTTGGGCGCCTCGTCCTTGGCCGGAGCGGCAGCCTTCTTGGCCGCAGCCTTGCCTTCGCCAACGCCGACAATGCGCAGCAAGGTCATTTGCTGACGATGGCCAGCCTTGCGGCGATAGTTGTGGCGGCGGCGCTTCTTGAAAACGATCACCTTCTCGCTCTTGGCCTGCGCAATGATCTCGGCCGAAACCGTGATCTTGGCTGCATCGGCAAGCTCGGCGCCTTCGCCGGCGAGC
This sequence comes from Alteraurantiacibacter sp., assembly GCA_036788315.1. Taxonomy (GTDB): domain Bacteria; phylum Pseudomonadota; class Alphaproteobacteria; order Sphingomonadales; family Sphingomonadaceae; genus Alteraurantiacibacter. The sequence continues at coordinate 5,870 of DAIQNS010000045.1, forward strand.
AGAACATCGCCCAGAGTGATCGTATCACCAGCGTCACCCGCCAGTTTCTCGACCGCGATCTTGTCTCCTTGGGCGACGCGATATTGCTTGCCGCCGGTGCGCACTACTGCGAACATGGTGCTTGTGTCCGTTTCTTATGGTGTCTCGCCGCCCCAGCAGGTCGCTGATCCGGCAATGACAAAAAAGGCGCCCAATCACGGGCACCGGAAAGATGCGGGCAATTAAGCGAAGGCTCGCAAGCTGTCAACCACGAGACGCGGGCCAGCGGCAAAAATTCATGGCTTGCACGAAACCTGGCAGAGCGTGCTGGAAAGCCCTGTCAAGAGGCGCTAGGACTCGATTGAAGAAAATGTTCAAACTCAACCGTCTGCTTGGCCCTGTGGCCGCACTTGCGCTGGTGGGCTGCGCTGCGCCCGATGGCGCGTATCCCAGCCTTGGCGTGCGCGACACTGAGCGCGTGAGCGGGACGATGGCAGCCCCTGTGCCGCAGATTTACGAGCCTGTGCCTGCAGACGCGGCCAATCTGGCCTTGGGCGACCAGCTCGTGGCGCGCGCAAATTCGGCGCATTTAGCTTTCCTCGATACCGCTCCGGCAGCGCGCTCTGTCGTCAATGCTGCGCAAGGCGCCTCGCGCGATAGCGAGAACTGGGTGCGCGCGCAGGTGGCGATTGCCGATCTCGAAGCGAGCCGGGCGCAGGTCATGATCGCGCTTGCCGATCTGGACCGGCTAACCATCGATGCCGCGGTCGAAGGCGCGCAATTCGCATCGCTGGCGCAAAAGCGCGACGAAATCGCCAGCCTCGCCAGCAACCAGACGCAAACCATCAATACCCTCTTGCAGAGCCTCGCGCGATGAACCTCGACTGCGATACCTGCCCCGTTCGCGCGAGCGCCGCCTGTGCCGTGCTCAGCCAGGAGGAACGCCACGCTCTGGCCAAGGCGGGCCGCACGCGCGATCTGAAACGCGGCGAAATGCTGTTTGCTGCCGGAGACGAGGAGGCCGCCTGCGCCACGCTGGTTTCGGGCGCGCTCAAGGTCACCAGCTATGATGCGGAAGGCAATGAGCGGATCCTTGCACTGATCCATCCGGCGGGTTTTGTGGGCGAGATGTTTGCCCCCTTCCCCAGCCATGATGTCGTTGCCCTCACCTCCAGCCGCCTGTGCGTTTTTGCGCGCAGCGAGATGCAGGACGCGCTTGAGCGATACCCCGAGCTTACCCGCGCGCTGTTCCACCGGGCGCAGGAAGATTTGCACGATGCGCGCCAACTTCTGGCGCTGGGATCGGGCCGTTCTGCCAATGCGCAGGTGGCCGCGATGATGCGCGCACTATCTCAAGCAGCGAGCCATTCGCCATGCCATCCGGCTACGCACTTCGAAATGCCGATGACGCGCGGGGAGCTTGCCAATATGCTCGGCCTCAAGATCGAGACGGTGAGCCGCGCGATCACCGCGCTCGAACGCATGGGCGCGCTCAGACGCAGCGGAGCACGCGGGATCGAAGTGCTCGACCCCGCGCGCCTGGAGGATGCTGCATAAACCGAGGCATGTTCAGGACCTCAGCTTACGAGTGCGGCGATAATCACCGCGGCCATCCCCCACAGGAAGATCAAAACAGGCAGGATCAGCACCTGCACACTGGCATCGCGGGCCGTGGCGCGCCCGTTTGCCGTCATAATGCCGTCGCGCTGGAAGCTGGCCCAGGTCATCGCCTTGCGGCTGCTCGTGGGAGCAAGGCTGGTCCAGATCATCGGAATACCGAAGCCCGCTAGAATGAACAGCGCGAAAATCGCCACCGGAATGATCATCTCGGCATGCGCGAAGCCGACAGCCAGCGTGGCGATAAATCCGAGGAACAGCGCGACAGTGGTCATGTAGAGTCCCGCGGGCAATTCGAAGCAGCGATCGGTTTCGTGCGCCGTCGGGGCGAACGGCATGTCCTGATGGAGGTCCGCTGCATCGCGCAGCATGTCGCGGGTAAGTTGCTCGGCCATGTCTGGTCTCCGTTGCTGTGAGACCGTTCTGATGGGCCGCGGCGATTCGCGCTTTGATTGTGATCAAACCTTTTTCGGCGGGATGTCCCACCGCGCGAGATCGCCATGATCCTCTTCACGCGGCGCGATCCAGTGCCAGCCGTCGGCGCACTTCTCGCGCTTCCACAGCCAGCTTGCGGATTTGAGATGATCCATGGTGAAATCCACCGCTTCGATCGCCGCGCGCCGATGCCGCGAGGCCGCCGCGACACAAACGATCGCCTCGCCGACGTCCATTGCGCCGATCCGGTGGACGATCAGCAGCCCGAGCAGCGCAAAACGCTCCAGCGCGCGGTCCGCCAGCCGTTCCATCGCGGGCAAGGTCATCGCCGGATAATGCGTCAGTTCGAGCGCCTCGACACCGCCATCCCCGCGCACATCGCCCACGAAACTGCAGATGCCGCCGCTGCCGGGATGGGCCTTGAAGAAGGCAGCGAGCGCCAGCGCGGGATCGAACGGCTCGCTTTCGAGACGCACCTTGCGCATTGTCATCAGCCGCCGCTGACCGGCGGAAGCAAGGCAATCTCGTCGCCGTCGCGCGCCATCAGCGCGTGTTTGTCGGCAAGCAGTGCGCCGTTCACGGCAAGTTTGACCCCCTCGCCGCGCGCCTCCTGTGCCAATGCGGGCTCAAGCGTGGCCAGCAGAGCTTCCCAGTCGAGCGGAGCGGGAAGCGCGCGCTCGGCCCCGCCCGCGAGATCGGCCAGCTTGCCGAGCAGGACCAGCTTCACGCCCATCAGCCGCCTGTCACCGACATGTGCCGCGGCTGCGCGGGCGCACTGCCGGGAGAAATCGCGAAATGATGGCGCTCGGGCTTGATCAGCAGCGCCTCATTGAGCGCAGCTTCCAGCGCTGGCTCAGGGGCATCCGAACGCAAGGCCGCGCGCAAATCCACCTTCTCCGCCCCGCCAAGACAGGCAAAAAGCTGGCCCGTCGCGGTGACCCTGATGCGGTTGCACGAGGCGCAGAAATTGTTGGTCAGCGGGGTAATGAAGCCCAGCCTGCCGCCAGTTTGCGCAATGCGCACATAGCGCGCAGGGCCGCCAGTATTGTCGGCGAGGTCGGTCAGCGTCCAGCGGGCCTCGAGCGTGTCGCGCACGGCGGAAAGCGGCAGGTAATGCTCCGCGCGGTCCTCGTCGATCTCGCCCAGCGGCATCACTTCGATCAGTGTCAGATCGTGGCCCTCGCCATGCGCCCAGCCGATCAGATCGGGCAGCTCGCCCGCGTTCACGCCTTTGAGCGCGACCGCGTTGATCTTCACCGCCAACCCCGCCTCACGCGCAGCGCGAATGCCCGCAAGCACATCGCCGAGCCGGTCGCGGCCCGTGAGGCGCGCAAACAATTCGCGGTCGAGCGTATCGAGCGAGACATTGATACGGCGCACGCCCGCCCGCGCCAGCGCCTCGGCATGGGCGGCAAGCTGCGTGCCATTGGTGGTCAGCGTAAGCTCATCGAGCCCATCGCCCAGCTTGCGCCCCAGCGCCTGCACCAGATCGATCATGTCGCGCCGCACCAGCGGCTCGCCGCCCGTCAGGCGGATCTTGCGAATGCCGCGCGCGATCATGGCAAGGCTGAGCTGGTGCAATTCCTCGAGGCTGAGAATCTCACGCTTGGGCAGGAACTGCATGGCTTCGGGCATGCAATAGGCGCAGCGCAGATCGCAGCGGTCTGTGACCGAAAGGCGCAGATAGGTAATGCGCCGGGCAAAGGCATCGACCAGGGGCGACGCGCAGCTCATGCGGCATCCTCGATGGTGAGCACATGGCCGGTCACGCCGTGGGCCTGTTCGAGCCATTGCGCGGTCTGCGCAAGGCCTGCCTCATGCGTGCCGACAATCGCATTCACCCGCGAAGGCGCGGCCGCGCGCGCCAGTTCCTGCACCGCCGCCTTGCGCCAGAGCGCATGGCCATGATCCGCCGGCGGAAAGATGATCGCTGTCACATCGACGCTTTTCGCCTGCGCCAGAAGGCCGCTTGCATGCTCGGCGTGAAAACGGGCTGCAGCAGCCAGCGGCGCATCGGGCAAATCGCCAATCACGATCCGCACCGCTTTCGTCACACCGGCCCGCCAGCCATCAGCGCCGCTCGCGCGTGAGGGTAATGCCGATCTTCTCGTCGCGCTCGCTCAGCGCCAGCTTGACGATCTTGACCGACACTTCCTCAACCCGGCTGTCCTGCAGGAACAGCGTTTCGCAAATATGATCCGCAACCGATTCGATCAGCGTATAATGCGTGTTATCGCCTAGCGCCTCGGAACAGGCGAATTTGAGATCCATGTAATTCTTGCTCTGGCTGAGCGGCATGTCGGGCGCAAACCGGGCCGGTGCCTTCAACCGGACACGCACGGTAAAGCGCAAAGGCTGCGGCTGGCCGGTTTCCTCGGAATAAATTCCCGTGAGGACGTCCCGCTCGAAATCGGCGAGTTCAAGATAGAGGCTGTCAGGCATGGGACAAGCCCGCCTGATTGCACCGCGAACAGCGCTTGGCAAGATGCAGCAGGAACATTGACGCGTGTGAACCTTTGTGGGCATTCGTTACCGGACAAACAGGAGAAGGCGATGAACGAGACAATCGTGACCGAAAAGCCGAAGAGCAGCTGGGCATGGAGGCTCGGCATCATCGGCCTCGTCGGTGTCGCGGGCGCGATCATCGTGGGCCTGATTGCGATGACGCTGGCGCGCTATGATGTGATCGAAAAGATCACCGGCTTTGTCTGGTTCGTGGGGGCGCAACCGGTGGTGCTCGCGGCTGCCGGGATTGCGCTGATCGGGCTGATTATTGCCCTGGTCAAGAAGACCGGGCCGAAACTTCCTGCCATCGTTGCTCTCGCGCTTGCCGGGCTGATGGTGGGCGCTCTGTATTTCAGCGTATTCCAGCATGCCGGGATCTATCCGCAAGGAGCCGCGCTGCACGACATCACCACCGATGTCGACGATCCGCCTGCCTTTGTCGCCTGGGAAGTGCGCGAGGACAATCTTAGGCCATTCGAAACCGAGGCCGAATGGCGCGCGGCGCACCGTCAGATCTATCCCGGTCTCGGCCCCATCGTGATCAACCGCTCGCCTGCCGAAACGCTCGCGATGGCGCGCGCGCTGGCCGAAGAGCGCGGCTGGACGATCACCGACAGCGATCCGGCTGCGGGCCGGCTCGAAGCGATTGCCTATGCCGGCTATGTGCGGTTCCGCGACCATGTGGTGATCGAAGCAACGCCGATCGACGATGGCAGCACGCGCGTCGACATGCGCTCGACCAGCGAAGTGGGCATGTCGGATCTTGGCTATAATGCGCGCCGGATCGAGGAATTTCTCGTAGCGATGAGCAACGCGAACAGCTGAACGCTCGCCCCGGCTACCCGGCCTTCCACCGCGCAAAAATCGCCGTGGGCAAGAGGCGCGCGCCCTCGCCTTCCTCGCGCATGGCCAGATCGCCGTGTTCGATCGTGCCGGGCAGATCGGCAAAGGCCTCTGCCAAAAGGCCGCCCAGCGCGAGTGAGCTCATGCGCACGGCATAGACCGTGAGGAACAGGAACCGGCTGCCTTCATCGAGCAGTTGGCGGCAATCGGTAATGAGCGGCGGGAGGCCCTCTTCCAGACGCCATGTCTCGCCCTTGGGTCCGCGCCCGAATTTGGGGGGGTCGAGGGTGATCCCGTCATAGCGGCTTTCGCGCCGCACCTCGCGCGCGGTGAATTTGGCGGCATCGTCGATCAGCCAGCGGATCGGACGCGCTTCCATGCCTGAAAGCGCAGCATTCTCGCGCGCCTGCGCCACCGATTTCTTGCTCGCATCGACATGGGTCACCGGGCCTTCGCGCGACAGAGCGAGCGATCCGGCGCCGGTATAGCCGAACAGGTTGAGACAGGGCCGCAGCTCGCCCTCGCGCCCGGCAAGCTGCGCGCGCATCCATTGCCACACAGGCGCCATGTCCGGAAAGAAGCCAAGATGCCGGAACGGCGTGCATTGCCCGGTGAAACGCACGTTTTCGCCCGCATTGGGCCAGGCGAGCGGCCAGCCTTCCTCCGGAACATCGCCTGAAAAATGCCAGCGCCCGCCGCCATCCTCGTCCGATCCGGGAATGAATTCGCCATCGGCATGCCATTCGCTTTCCGCCAGTCGCGGCGACCACAGCGCCTGCCCCTCGGGCCGGATAAAGCGATAGGGGCCGTAGCGTTCGAGCTTGCGCCCATGGCCGCTGTCGAGCAGGCCGTAATCAGGCCAGCTCGCGCCTTCCATGATCAGCGGCTGGCTGGCGAGGACGGCCATCAGGCTGACGGCGTTGCATGGGCCTCGACATAGTCGCGCACTGCATCATAGCTGCCGGGCAATTGCTCGTATTTCTCGGTCCGCTCGAACAGATCGCCCACGCG
>DAIQNS010000046.1:0-12223 GCA_036788315.1 Alteraurantiacibacter sp.
GCTTTGCGGCAAGGGCAAAGGCGAAAGTGCCCAGCCCGCTGAAGAGATCGGCCACGCTCGCGCTATCGGCCAGCCATTCCTGCGCGGCGGACACCAGCGCCGCCTCCCCGTGAGCGGTCGCTTGCAGGAAAGCGCCTGCGGGATAGGAGACGGGCACCCCGCCAAATGTCACCGTGACAGGCTCGGGCTCCCAGAAGACTTCGGGGCCATAGCCATGATCGACCGTGAGCCGCGCAAGCGCCAGATCGCGGCAGAAATCGAGCAGATTCTCGGTGGCATCAAGGCCCTCGGGAGCGAAATTGGCCAGCGAAACCGCAATGCCCTGATCGGTCACCGCAAGCTCGATGCCGATGGCATAGCGGCCTTTGAGCCTTGCCAGATACGCCCGGAAAGGCGCGAGCAGAGCGAACATCGCGGGCACCATGATGTGGCATTCGCGCAAATCCACCAGCTTGTGCGAGCCGCGCTGAGCAAAGCCGATCAGCGGCTTCCCGCCTCCGTTGATCGCCTGCAAGCTCGCGCGGCGGCGGCTCATTGGTGGCGACATCGCCGCTTCGGTCACGATCCCGGGCGCGAGGCCTTGCCCCTCAGCCGCGAAGGCCACGCGCTCGCGGACGAAACGGGCAAGCTGCGCGTCCGAAACATGCTGCAACTCGCACCCGCCGCATGTGCCAAAATGGCGGCAAGGCGGGATTGCGTGGTCCGGCCCCTGCTCGAGCGTGCCGTCCGCAAGCAGGACATCGCCCGGCGCGGCGCCTGCCACATGCCGGCCGCTTGCCGTCACGCCGTCGCCCTTGGCGGCAAGGCGGATGACGGGATCGCCGCCGCTCACAGGAACCGCGCGAAAGCTTGAGGGATATGCTCGACAAGCATGCTTGCGGTGAAAGCAGTGCCAGAAAGACGCGCAGCCTCGGCGTGCAGCGCAGCCGCCTGCAAGGCTGCCTGATGTGCGCCTTCTCCGGTGGCCAGCCTGCTTGCAACCAGACCTGCCAGAACATCGCCCGTGCCCGCCACGCTGAGCCAGCTTGAAGCGGGCGGCAGTATGGTGAGCGCACCATCGGGGGCTGCAACAAGCGTATCGGGGCCCTTGGCGATGACTGTCGCCTTCATCGCCCTGGCCAGCGCGAGAGCCGTCGCGGGCTTATCATCCTCGGCAATGCCAAATGCCTGACACAAGGTGGCAAATTCTCCCGCATGCGGCGTGACAATCAGGGGCGCGCTGCGCTTCTCGAGCAAGGCTGGTGTAAGCAGATGCAAGGCATCGGCATCAAGCACTGTTGGCAAATCGGCAGCGAGGACAAGGGCGAGCCGTCCCTGCGCGGTACTGTCGCGGCCAAGGCCCGGTCCGGTTAGCAAGGCTGACATGCGCTTGTCTTCCAGCGCCTCTGCGAGCGGGCGGGCATCGCACACCAGATCAGGTGGAAGCTGCGCCGAGCAGTTCTCGGCGAACAGCTTCACATAGCCTGCCCCGCCATGCATGGCGGCGGTGCTGGAAAGGACCGCCGCGCCGGGCATCGCGCCCGCGACAACCGCGACAAGCCCCCGCGCATATTTGTGCGTATCACGAGCGGGCGCTTTAAATCGGGGCTCCTTCGCCAGTTGGGCCGCATTGGCGACTGGCGCAATGCCGATATCGACAAGCCGCCGCTCGCCCATCATTGCGCTTGCAGGCATCAGCCAATGCGCAAATTTCCATGCTCCGAGCGCCAGCGTCAGATCATAATGCGGCAGATGCTTGTTGAGCATGCAACCGCTGTCGCTCTCCACTCCGCTGGGCAGATCAACCGCGACGGCAAGGTCATGCGCGTGCGCAAGCTCTGCCAGAAGATCGCGATGCTCCTGTGTCAAAGGCCGGGTCAGCCCGGTGCCAAACAGGCAATCAACAAGCACGCTGCCCTCGGCGTTTGCAACAGGTGAGCCTCCCCAGTCCGCGCGCGCCGCCTTAGCGGCCTCTGTCTGCGCAATGAGCGGCGCGACAACTTCGACGGCCAAGCCCCGCTCAGCGAGAACGCGTGCGATCACATAGCCATCGCCGCCATTATTACCCGGACCGCACAGCACGGTGACTTTGCGCCCCGCCGCGATCCGCCAAACCCAGTCTGCCGCACCCGACCCGGCGCGTTCCATCAGAAACTCGACCGAGCTACCGCCACCGATGAGCGCCTCTTCCGCAGCCCGCATTTGCGCAGCGGTGAGGATCTGGCTGGGAGCAGCCAAGGCGATTACTGCGCGACCGGCAGCCGGTAACGGTCCGCGCCAACGCTGATTTCTATAATGCCTTCGCCCTGCGATAGAATGGCCTGTTCGACACCATCGGCAACAACCATCCCGCGCCCCGCTACGCCAAGCTCGAAACGGCGGAAACCGCCATCGGGGTGGCGTACGATCAGAAGGCTTGCCCCCTCGCGTTGTTGCCGCTCCATGGTGCATTCTTCCACAAAGCTCGCCGATCCGCCGAGCGCGCAAGCAATCGCATCGCCCGGCAGCGGCTCGGCCTCGCTCCCGCAAGCAGATAGTGCGGCACAGATCAGCAGCGCGCTAGATATCCGCGTAAACATGCTTCTCCGCTTTCGCTCCGGGATGCGTGACCGCGCCGTTGACCGCCGGGCCGACATTCTGCGCAAAGCGCCACAAGGTGCCCGACTGGTGGTCATGCTCGCGCGGTTGCCACAGCTTGCGCCGTTCCTCCAGAACCTCGGCATCGACTTGTAGATCGATTGTCCCTGCCACCGCGTCGATCGCAATGATGTCGCCATCCTCGACCAGCGCAATCGGGCCGCCCTCGGCAGCTTCAGGGCCGACATGGCCGATGCAGAAACCGCGTGTTGCGCCCGAGAAACGGCCATCGGTGATCAGCGCCACGCTCTCGCCCAGGCCTTGCCCGTACAGCGCCGCCGTGGTGGAGAGCATCTCGCGCATGCCCGGCCCACCCTTTGGCCCTTCGTAACGGATCACGATCACGCTGCCCTCGACAATCTCGCGCCGTTCGACCGCTGCGAAAGTGTCTTCCTCGCAATCGAACACGCGCGCCGGGCCGGAGAATTGCAGGCGCTTCATGCCGGCCACTTTCACGATTGCGCCATTGGGCGCGAGCGAGCCCTTGAGGCCGACAACGCCGCCGGTAGGCGAAAGCGGATTGCTGACCGGGTAGATCACCTTCTGATCAGGGTTCCAGGTGATCTCCTCGATATTCTCGCCGAGCGTCTTGCCGGTCACCGTGATCGGCTCGGGATCAAGAAAGCCGCCATCGAGCAGCGTCTTCATCACCATGTAAACGCCGCCAGCCTCATGCATATCCTTGGCGACATATTGCCCGCCGGGTTGCAGATCGGCGATGTAGGGCGTGGATTTGAATATCTCGGCGACATCGAACAGGTCGAAATCGATCCCGGCCTCGTTCGCCATGGCGGGCAGGTGCAGCGCGGCATTGGTTGATCCGCCAGTCGCGGCGACAACGCGCGCGGCATTCTCGAAAGCAGCCCGCGTGCAGATCGCGCGCGGGCGAAGATTGTCGGCCAGAAGTTGCATCACCTGCTTGCCCGCAGCCAGCGCAATTTCCTCGCGTGATTTGTAAGGAGCAGGCGTCATATTGCTGTTCGGCAGCGACAATCCGATCGCCTCGCCAACGCATGCCATCGTGTTCGCCGTATATTGACCGCCGCATGCGCCATGGCCGGGGCAAGCGACCTTTTCGAGCGCGATCAGCTCCTGCAGAGGGCAATTGCCCGCGCCATAACGCCCCACCGCCTCGAACACATCCTTCACATTGACGTCCTTGCCGTTGAAGGTGCCGGGAAGGATCGATCCGCCGTAAACGAAGATGGAAGGCACGTTGAGGCGCAGCATCGCCATCATCATGCCGGGCAGGCTCTTGTCGCAGCCTGCAAACGTCACCAGCGCATCATAGCAATGCCCACGCACCGACAGCTCGACCGAATCCGCAATGACTTCGCGGCTCACCAGCGAGCTTTTCATGCCCTGATGCCCCATCGCGATACCGTCCGTGACGGTGATCGTGTTGAAGCGGCGCGGCGTGCCTCCACCCTCGATCACGCCCTGGCGGCAAATGTCCGCCTGCGCATCGAGCGCAGTATTGCACGGCGCGCTGTCATTGCCGGCAGACACCACACCGACGAACGGCCGTGCGATTTCTTCCTCGGTCATCCCCATGGCATAATAATAGCTGCGATGAGGGGCGCGTTCCGGACCGACAGAGACGTGGCGGCTGGGAAGTTTCGATTTGTCGAATGTGTTCATGGTGCAGCCCGATTGGGCCGGATTGCGCGGCAAATCAAGACCCCGATTGCAGCGCCTGCGCCACTTGCTCTGCAACCCCGGCGATTGTCTTGGCCCAGCGCGCCTGCCCCGCTTCGGCACCGATGAGATCGTTGCGGATTTCGATCGCGCAATAGGGTCGCCCGAAAGCTTCGGCATGGCGGTTCATCGTCGCATTGAGCTCGCGGCCCGAATAGGGCTCATTTTCGCCCACGACCAAGCCCATGTGCGTGAACAGGCGGATCGCGTGGCGCGCGGCGCGGTCGTCCTCGTTGAACAAAAGGCCCACATCCCATGGCCGCGCAGACGGGGCGCTCTCAAGGCTGGGCGTGAAGGAGTGCACCGACAGGATGAGCGCTGGCTCTGCCGCCCCCAGCCACGCGCCAAGCGCCTTGTGATAGGGCCGGTGGAACCGCTCGAGCCGCGCCTCGCGGTCCGCGCCGATGTTGCCGGGCACAAGGATGCCGTCGCTTTGCGCGGGGATCAGCCCCGGAGAGTCCTCCTCGCGGTGCAAATCGATGACAAGGCGGCTGATCTTCGCAAGGAAGCCGGGTATCGCGTGCTCGCGGGCAAGCCGTTCGACGACCCCGGCGGTGCCGATGTCCCAGGCAATGTGCTTCGCGATGGCGCCGGGCGGAAGGCCAAGATCGAGATCTTCGGGAACATGGTTCGAGGCATGATCGCACACCGCAACGATACCGCCGCGCGCAGGCTCACCGATCAGGCGGAAGGGAAATTCGTTCACCGCAGCCGCCCCGTCATGGTCCACCATTCACGCGGCATCACCGCCGCCGCCGCATCGCGCGCTGCGGGGGTATCGTAAAGCGCAAAACAGGTTGCGCCCGAGCCGGACATGCGCGCGAGCCACGGGCTCGTCTCGGCCAGCGCGGCCAGCACTTCGGCGATCACCGGACAGAGTGATATCGCGGGCGCTTCAAGGTCGTTGCGCCCTTCCCTCGCGATATTCGATGCCGGGCCTTCGGGCAGTGCGCCGCGATCCTCGCCGTCCCCAATACTGGCCCACGCCTTGAACACCGGCCCGGTCGAAAGCGGCACGCGCGGGTTGACCAGCAGGACGGGGGTTCCGGCGAGGTCGTCCTCGACCTCGACCTGCTCGGTGCCGGTGCCAAGGCCGATATGGGTGCGGCTGAGGACGCAGGCGGGTACGTCCGCGCCGAGTTCGGCCGCCCTTGCGTGCCAGTCATCAGGCAGGCCATGGAGCGCCTCGACCATCCGGAACGCCGCCCCTGCATCCGCCGACCCGCCGCCGAGGCCAGCCGCGACGGGGAGGTTCTTTTCGAGCGTTATCGCGAGGCCTTGTGGGCGAGGGAGCGCATTGAGGGCCTTCGCCACCAGATGGTCGAAAGGATTGTCCAGTCCGCCCGCAAACTCGCCCATCGTGGTGACGCTGTCGGCGGCGGCGGGCGCAGCGCTCAGCGCATCGCCCGCATCGACGAAGGCGAACAGGGTCTCAAGCTCATGATACCCGTCCTCCCGCACCTTGCGGACATGCAGCGCGAGGTTGATCTTGGCGTAGGCGGTTTCGGTGCGGGACAAGCTTTACTCTTTCGTCATTGCGAGGAGCCGAAGGCGACGCGGCAATCCATGATCTGACGTTGCGTCAGTGCCGAACGTTCGCCGCTGGATTGCTTCGCTGCGCTCGCAATGACGAAGAAGGGTACCGCCATCACATATTCGGATAGTTCGGCCCGCCGCCGCCTTCGGGCGTCACCCAGTTGATATTCTGGTTCGGGTCCTTGATGTCGCAGGTCTTGCAGTGGACGCAGTTTTGCGCGTTGATCACGAAGGTTGGCTCCTCGCCCGGTTCGAGCAGCCATTCGTAGACCCCCGCCGGGCAATAAAGCGTCGAGGGGCCGCCATAAACGCCCAGCTCGCTCGCCCGCTGCAGTTCCATGTCCCGGACGTGCAGATGGTTGGGCTGGTCTTCCTCGTGATTGGTAAAACTGAACGACACGCTGGTCAGCCGGTCGAAGGTAATCACGCCATCGGGCTTGGGATATTCTATCGCCGGATAAAGGTCGGCGCGTCCCGTCATCGTATAATCGGGGTGATGCTTCATGCTGAACGGCAAGCCGATTTTGAGCGTGCGCATCCACATGTCCGCGCCCGCCAATAGCGTGCCGATATCGCCGCCGAACTTGGCGACGGCAGGCTGCGCGTTCTGCACCAGCTTCAGCTCCTTCGCGATCCAGCTTTCGCGCAGGCTCGCCTCATACTCGGCCACTTCGTCATGCTCGCGGCCCGATGCAATCGCGCCGGCAATGCTCTCGGCGGCGAGCATGCCCGATTTCATCGCGGTATGGCTGCCCTTGATGCGGGGCACATTCACAAAGCCCGCAGCGCAGCCGATCAGCGCCCCGCCTGGAAACGCGAGCTTCGGCACCGATTGCCACCCACCCTCGTTGATTGCGCGCGCGCCGTAGGCCACGCGCTTTCCGCCTTCGAGATATTCGCGGATCGCAGGATGCGTTTTCCAGCGCTGGAATTCCTGGAAGGGCGAGACATGCGGGTTCTGGTAATCGAGCGCGGTCACAAAGCCCAAAGCCACCTGGCCGTTCGCCTGATGATAGAGGAAGCCCCCGCCCCAACTGTCGCTCTCGCTGAGCGGCCAGCCCTGCGTATGGATCACGCGGCCCGGAACGTGCTTTTCGGGGTCGATATCCCACAATTCCTTGACGCCGAGCCCATAGACCTGCGGCTGACACTCGGCTTCGAGCGCAAAGCGCGCTTTCATCTGCTTGGTCAGATTGCCGCGCGCGCCTTCTGCAAACAGCGTGTAGCGCGCGTGGATTTCCATGCCCGGCTGATAATCGGATTTGTGCGAACCATCGGCAGAAACGCCCATGTCCTGCGTGATCACCCCGGTGACCGCGCCCGCCTCGTTGAATATGAGTTCGGAAGCCGGAAAACCGGGAAACACCATGACGCCAAGTTCTTCGGCACGCTCGGCGAGCCAGCGGGCCAGATTGCCGAGCGAGCCGGTGTAACAGCCCTTGTTGCTCATCAACGGCGGCATGAAGAGATGCGGAAGGCTGGTCTTGCCGCTCTTGCTCAGCACCCAATGCCAATTGTCCGTGACGGGTGTTTCTGCCATCGAACAATCCTGTTCGCGCCAATCGGGGATGAGTTCGTCCAAAGCTTTGGGATCGACGACTGCGCCCGAAAGGATATGCGCGCCGATCTCGGAGCCTTTTTCCAGCACGATAACTTCGAGCTCGGCATTGATCTGCTTCAGGCGGATTGCCGCCGAAAGCCCCGCGGGGCCGCCGCCGACAATGACCACATCGCATGGCATGGATTCGCGTTCACTCATCTTTTCGACCTGTTATAGCTGTCTCTCATCGGCAGCGGGCTTGAAACCTCGGCGCGTTGAGGTCAAGACCACGCTTTGTCACCTTATGAACAATTACAATCATACTTCGCTCCCGGAGCAGCTTGGCGCCGTACAGGACTGGTGGCGCTGTGCGGGTGTGGATTACGAGTTTGTTGATGAGCCGCAGTCCTGGCTGAAAGCGCCTGAGGATCAACCTGCCAAGGAAGCGCGTACCGCGCCTGATAAGCACGTTGCGAGCCCGGTCGCCGAAGAGCAAGCTGCCCCGCCGCCTGCCCCGGCAATTTCCGTTGCCGATTTGCCCGCGACACTTGCCGATTTCCAGAGCTGGTGGACCGATCCGGCCAAGCAGATTCCCGGCGTCATCCCCGGCGCTGGGCAAAAGCGCATCGCGCCGCGCGGCGTGGCCGGAGCGCGCATCATGTTGGTTGTTCCCGCGCCCGAAGCCGGTGACGAAGAGAAGCTTCTCGACGGCATCCAAGGTCGATTGCTCGCCAACATCTTGCGCGCACTCGGGATCGGGGAAGAAGGCGCTTATTTCGCCAGCGCGCTTCCCGCGCCGATGATTGAGCCCGACTGGACGGGTCTCGCACAGCAAGGGCTTGGAACTGTCCTTGCTCATCATATCGCTCTTGTCGGGCCAGACCGCGTGCTGCTGCTCGGAAGTGGCCTGCCGTTGCTCTTGGGACATGGAGGCGATGCTGCGCCCGAAACTCTGAGCGCATTTGCTTCACCTGCGGGCAAGCTCCCCATGCTTGCCACATTTGCCCCTGACCGCCTGCTTGGCCATGCGCGCCAGCGTGAACGGCTTTGGCACCGCCTTCTTGAATGGATGAAATGACAATGCGTCTGCTTTTGGCCCTTGCCGCCAGCCTTGCCCTTGCCGTCCCTGCCGCCGCGCAGGACACGCGCACCTATTTCACTGCGCGGCCCTATGCCGATGGTGTGCCCACGATCCTGAGCGCGCAGGACCGCGAATATTACAACGCCCTCTTCACCGCCATTGAGCGCTCTCAATGGGCTGAGGTCGCCGCTTTATTCGCGCAGCGCGCCGATGGCCCTTTGCACGCTGTTGCGCGCGCCGAATACTATCTTGCACCAAGCAGTCCGCGCGTTGAATTGCCCCAGATCGAGGAGTGGTTGCGCACCGGACAAAACCTCCCACAAGCCGAGCGGATGGTGCGGCTTGGCCAGTCGCGTGGCCTGATCGAGGTACCGCGTTTGCCACAGATGCGCAGCATGGTCGGACAATCGCCGATGCCGCGCCGCGGACGGCCGCGCAGCGTGAACGACGGGACGATGACGAGCGATATTGCCGCTGCCATTCAGCAACATATCGTCAATGACGATCCCGGCAGCGCAAGGCTGATCCTCGACGGGGTGGATGCCGGCCTTAGCCCCGCCGCGCGCGCCGAGTGGCGCCAGAAGATCGCGTGGAGCTATTTCATCGAGAACCAGGACGCACAGGCACTGGCGCTTGCGCAGACGGTCGCGGCAGGAAGCGGCGAATGGGTTGCCGAAGGCGATTTTGTCGCCGGGCTTGCCGCATGGCGGCTTGGCGATTGCGCCCTCTCGCTCGATCACTTTCGCCGCGCAGCCTTTGGCGCGATCGACATTTCGCTGCGCTCGGCAAGCCTGTACTGGGCGCACCGCGCGGCCCTGCGCTGCCGCCAGCCGGGTCTGGCGACGCAATTGCTGCACGATGCAGCTGGCAGCGATACCACGCTTTACGGGATGCTCGCTGCGCAGGCGCTCGGACGCACTCTGCCCGAGCGGGTCGAGAATGCAGACTTTACTTCAGAGGACTGGCGCTCGCTTGGGCACCTGGAGACCATCCGGCAAGCCATTGCCTTGGCCGAGATCGACCGGGACATCCTCGCGAGCCAGCTCCTGCTGCACACCGCGCGCGCCGAAGATGCGCGCCTGTTCGAACCGCTCTCGCGCCTTGCCCGCGCGCTGGGCTTTCCGCGCACGCAGATTGCCATGGCCTTGTCCGCTCCTGCCGGCGGGCGGGTCCCGCAGCGCATTTCCCCGCGGCGCGCTGGGTGCCCGAAGGCGGTTGGCGGGTCGATCCGGCGCTCGCGTTTGCGCATATTCTGCAGGAATCGGTCTTTCGCAGCGATGCCGTCAGCCCGGCGCGCGCGCAGGGCTTGATGCAGATCACCCCGCCAACGGTACAACAGCACGCGCCGTGCATCGGCAGGCCGCTCGGCGCAATCGACGTCTTCGATCCTGAAACCAATCTCGCGCTTGGCCAGTGCAATCTGCAAATGCTGCAAAACTCCGCTGCCACGCGCGATAAATTGCCCAAGATCGTGGCCGCTTATAACGCCGGGCTCACCCCGGTGACGCGCTGGGAAAGCGAGATCAACGATCAGGGCGATCCGCTTTTGTGGATGGAGGCGATCCCCTATTGGGAGACGCGCTATTATACGCAGATCGTGCTGGGCAATTACTGGATGTACGAGCGGCAGGCCAGGGCAAACTCGGCGAGCCGCATAGCGCTGGCGCAAAATGCCTGGCCCGCCTTCCCGGGCGAAGGAACACGCGATGGCCGCGCCTGGCTCTCGTCAGGTCGCGGGCAGTGACGGGCATTGACGAAAGCCTGGCCTTTGTGCCGATCGGCATCGCGCTTCTGACGGTCAGCGATACGCGCGATCTGGCGCAGGATGCGTCCGGCGATATTCTGGAAGAGCGCATCACAAACGCAGGCCACGCGCTCGCCGCGCGAAAATTGCTGCGCGATGATGCAACGGTGATCGCAGATCAGCTGCGCGCGTGGATTGATGACCCGTCCGTGGATGCCGTCATCATAACCGGCGGAACCGGGCTTACCGGCCGCGATGTGACGCCCGAGGCGCTGGCCATGGTCGCCGAGAAGGATATTCCCGGTTTTGGCGAAATGTTCCGCTGGCTCAGTTTCCAGAACATCGGAACCAGCACGATCCAATCGCGCGCCTGCGCAGTGCTGGCGGGCGGCACATACATATTCGCTCTGCCCGGATCGCGCGGCGCGGTGAAGGATGGCTGGGACATGATCCTGCAATATCAGCTCGATATCCGCCATCGCCCGTGCAATTTTGTCGAATTGATGCCGCGCTTGCAGGAGCGTTAAATAAACGTCTTGGGATTGTCGCAAAGCTTCCTTATCCATCCTTTCGAAGTTGCGTGCATGACGCTCTCAACTGCATAACAAGGGAGTAATTTTCCATGAGAAAGACCGCGATAGGTCTACTGACGGCCACGGCTTTCCTCGCCACCCCGGCCATGGCCAAGGACGGTGCTGTCTATATTGGTCTTGGCGGCGGCGTGGTGATGGCCGATGACATTGATTTCGAGGTCGACGGCGACGGCGTGATCAACGCCGGCACTTCGCTGGGCTGGGAAGGCGAAGCTGTTCTCGGCTACGATCTGGGCGGGCTGCGGATAGAGCTCGAAGGGGCTTATAAGCAGTTCAAGCTAAAGGATGTCGACGCCGCTGGGGCCGGCCTGTTCTCAGGCCGCGACAGCGACAACGCTCCGCTGTTCGAGACGCTTTCGGCTTCAGATATCGATGATGACGTCAACATCGCGAGCGGCATGCTCAACCTGCTTCTCGACATCGGCTTCGATGGCGATGTGCAGGGTTCGGTCGGTGGCGGGGTCGGCATTTCCAACGCGCGCCTGTTCGATCTGGCTGCGAGCGCAACCGGCCCGGCTTTCCTTGACGACAATGACATTCGCTTCGCCTGGCAAGGCATTGCGCAGCTGCGCGTGCCGCTGAATGAGACGCTCGACGCCTCGCTGAAATACAAATATCATAATGTGACAGGGGTTACCCTGCTCGATGAAGGCGGCCGCCAGCTCGACACCGATCTGCGTACGCATTCGCTGCTCGCGACGCTGATGCTCAATTTTGGCGGTGGTGAGGCCGCTGCGCCGCCGCCACCCGCTGCGCCGCCGCCGGCTCGACCTGTGCCGCCGCCTCCGCCGCCTCTTCCGCCCCCGCCTCCGCCAGCATCGCCGCCGCCAGAGCGGCAATGCAATACCGGCCCGTATATCATCTTCTTCGATTTCGACCGGTCGGAGATTACGACAGAGGCAGCAAGGGTGCTGGACTCGGCTGTCACATCCTACGCAAATTGCGGCACTGCTGGGGTCATGCTTGCAGGTCACACCGACCGTGCCGGCAGCGTGAGCTACAACATGGCTCTTGCCGAACGCCGCAATGCGAGCGTGCAGCAGTATCTGACAGCTCAGGGCATTCCCGCTGCGCGCATTTCGAGCCAAGCCTTTGGCGAGAGCGAGCCGCGCGTTCCGACCGCCGATGGCGTGCGCGAATTGCAGAACCGCCGCGTGGAAATCATGTACGGTCCCAATTCGGGCATGTAATCAGCAATTGCGATTATTTGCTTGTTTTAAAACGGTTAAGAGGGGCTGGAGGAGCGATCTTCCGGCCCCTTCCTTTCATCCTATCCGAGACTAAGCCGCGACCCGCAAATGCCCCTTCTCGCGGATCGGCGAAAGCTGCACATCGCCAATCCCCGGCGCCGCGGCAAGCGCATCGACAAGTTCGCCCCCGAGCGCGAAATCGCTACCGAGACGCATCAATACGCT
>DAIQNS010000047.1:0-5072 GCA_036788315.1 Alteraurantiacibacter sp.
GAGCTCGATGTCGACGAAACCTTGTCGCAATTGCTGGTGGCCGAAGGCTTCGCCGAGCTTGAGGAAGTCGCCTATGTCGAGCTCGCCGAGCTTGCCATGATCGAAGGCTTCGACGACGAACTTGCCGAGGAACTGCAAAACCGCGCGCTCGAAGCGATTGATCGCCAGGAAGAAGGCTTCCGCGCCACGCGCCGTGAACTGGGTGTCGAGGATGAACTGGCCACGATGCCGCATCTGTCTGAACAGATGCTCGTCGTTCTGGGCCGCGCGGGGATCAAGACGCTCGATGATCTTGCCGATCTTGCCACCGATGAATTGATTGCGAAGAAGCGCGAAGCACCGCGCCGTCGCCCTGCCGCCGATGGGCCGGCCGTGCGCCGGCCGCAGCGTCAGGAAGACAAGGGCGGCGTGCTTGGCGCGTTCGGCCTGTCCGAAGAACAGGGCAATGAGATCATCATGGCTGCCCGCGCGCACTGGTTTGAAGATGAAGAAGGCGCAGCCGCGCCCCAGGACGAGGACAAGGCCGCTCCGGCTGCTTTGACCGAGCCCGCAGCAGAGGAGGCCGCCGATGCGGAATCCTCACAATGACCCATTAGGTTCGTCTGAATCTGACGGCAACGTCGTTCCCCGCGAGGGGAGCGAGCGGCGCTGCGTGCTGACCGGGAATGTCTCGGCCCGCGATGATCTCGTGCGTCTGGCGGTTTCGCCCGATGGTCTTGTCCTGCCCGACGCGCTGGCCAAGGCCCCGGGGCGCGGGGCATGGATCGGAGTGGATCGCGCGTCGCTGGAAGCAGCGCTTGCTAATGGCAAACTGCGCGGGGCGCTGGCGCGGGCATTCAAGACCGGGCAATTGACTATCCCCGATGATCTTGCCGAACTTACCGAGCTCGCCTTGCGGCGCGCCGTGCTCGACCGGCTGGGGCTGGTAATGCGCGGCGGGGGGCTGGTGCTGGGCTCGGAAAAGATCGCTACGGCTGCCCGGCAAGGCGGCGTTGCGGCGCTGTTCCATGCCAGCGATGCCAGCACCGACGGGATGCACAAGCTCGACAAGGCATGGCGCGTCGGGATGGAAGAAGAAGGCTCCGGCCGCGCCGGAGAGAGACTGCCACTGGACCGGGAGGCCCTGTCTGTGGCATTGGGCCGCGAGAATGTCGTGCACCTGGCATTGGCCGACGCCCAATCGGCGCAGCGGATTGCCGTTCCGCTGGGACGTTTGAAGTCCTACCTCGGAGCCGTCAATGCGGCAGAAGACACACCCGCGGCCGATGCGGATCGCACATCATGCACATCTGCATGAGCAAATGATTTTGAAGGAAGTTTGAGAGTTTATGAGCGAAGATACCGACACTCCGAAGCGCACCCGCAAGCCGCTTGGTCTCAAGCGGGCGGTCGATGCTGGAGAAGTCAAACAGACCTTCAGCCATGGTCGCACCAACAAAGTGGCAGTTGAAGTCAAGCGGCGGCGCAAGCTGGTGAAGCCGGGCGATGCGCCCGAAGCTGCACCCGCGCCTGCGCCCGCTCCGCCGCCCCCGCCACCGCCCGCGCCCGTGGAGCAGAAGGCACCTGTCAAAAAGCCGTCCGCGCCCGCCGGCGAAACGCCGCAGGAGCGCGTGGGCCGTCTCCAGCGCGAGGCCGAGGAAGGCAGGCTGCGCACCGCAGAAGAAGCGCGCAAGCGTGAGGAAGAGGAAGCGCGCAAATCCGCCGAAGCGGAAAAGCAGCGCGCCGTGGACAACCGTGCGTTGGAAAAACGCGCTGTCGAGGAAGCCAAGGAAGAGCGCGAAGTTGCTGCGCAAGAAGCCGAGGCGCAAAGTCAGGCTGGCGAAGATGCTGGCGACGGTGCTGGCGACGGTGCTGGCGACGGTGCGGTTGGCGCTGCCGACGCGCCCGAGGAAGGCGACAAGGCCGCTGCTCCCAGCCCGCGCAAGTTCACGCCCGTCGCGCGCCCCGAGCCAAAGCGCCCCGAGAAGAAGAAGGAAGAGAAGAAGACGCGCAGTGTCAGCCCCGATCGCGGCGATGACAAGCGCCGCTCGGGCAAGCTCAGCGTCAACCGTGCGTTGAACGAGGACGAGGGCCGCCGTGCCCGCTCGCTCGCCGCGCTGAAGCGTGCGCGCGAGAAGGAGCGTCGCTCGCAGGGAGGCGGGTCAAACTTGCCGCGCGAGAAGCAGGTCCGCGATGTCGTCGTCCCCGAGGCGATCACAGTGCAGGAACTTGCCAACCGCATGGCCGAGAAGGGCGCCGATCTGGTCAAGTCGCTGTTCAACATGGGCATGATGGTCACGGTCAACCAGACGATCGACGCCGATACCGCCGAATTGCTGGTCGAGGAATTTGGCCACAATATCACGCGTGTGACCGAAGCCGATGTCGATATTCAGGTCGCTGTGCATGATGATCCGCAAGAAACGCTGCGTCCGCGGCCGCCGGTGGTCACGATCATGGGGCATGTCGATCACGGCAAGACCAGCCTGCTCGATGCCTTGCGCGGAACCGATGTTGTCAAAGGCGAGGCCGGCGGGATCACCCAGCATATCGGTGCTTATCAGATCACCACCAAGCCTGCGAAAAAGGGCGAGCAGGGTCAGAAGATCACTTTCCTCGATACTCCCGGACACGCCGCCTTCACCGAGATGCGTGCACGCGGGGCCAATGTCACTGACATTGTCATCCTCGTCGTTGCCGGAGATGATGCGATCATGCCGCAGACCATCGAGGCGATCAATCACACCAAGGCGGCGGGCGTGCCGATGATCGTTGCGATCACCAAGTCGGACCGTCCGGAATACAATGCCAAGAAGATCCGCGAACGCCTGCTCGAACACGAGGTAGTTGTCGAGAGCATGTCGGGCGATGTGCAGGATGTCGAGGTCTCCTCAAAGAAGGGCGAAGGCCTTGACGAACTGATCGACAAGATCCTGCTGCAAGCCGAATTGCTCGAGCTTGTGGCACGCCCGGACCGGGATGCCGAGGCTACTGTGGTCGAGGCGCAGCTCGACAAGGGCCGCGGCCCGGTTGCCACGGTGCTCGTCACGCGCGGTACCATCAAGCGCGGCGATACCTTCGTTGTCGGAACCCAGAGCGGCCGCGTGCGCGCGCTGGTGGATGACAAGGGGCAGCAGATCAAGGAAGCTGGACCCTCCACGCCGGTCGAAGTGCTTGGCCTAGGCGGCGTGCCGTCTGCAGGTGACAAGCTGACCGTCGTCGAGAACGAGCAGCGGGCGCGCGAAGTGGCGCAATATCGCCAGGAGAAAGCGACCGAAAAGCGCACAGCTCTTGCGCCGACCAATTTCGACACGATGTTCAACAAATCGGACGTCATCGAATGGCCGGTCGTGGTCAAGGCCGACGTGCAAGGCTCGGTCGAGGCGATCGTCAATGCGCTGCACAATATCTCGAACGACGATATCAAGGTGCGCGTGCTGCACGCTGGCGTGGGCGCGATCACCGAAAGCGATGTGGTGCTGGCAACGGCGTCCAAGGCGCCGATCGTTGGCTTCAATGTGCGCCCCAATGCCAAAGCGCGCGAGCTGGTGAAGCGCGACAATGCGCGGATGATGTATCACGATGTGATCTATCATCTGACCGATGAAGTCGCCAAGGAACTGGCCGGCGAACTCGGCCCGGAAAAGATCGAAACCGTGGTCGGCCGCGCCGAAGTCAAGCAGGTGTTCAAGTCCGGCAAGAAGGACAAGGCCGCTGGTTTGCTGGTCGTCGAGGGCGTCATCCGCAAGGGTCTATTCGCGCGTCTGACACGCGAGGACGTGATTGTTTCGGCAACCACCATCGCTTCGCTGCGGCGCTTCAAGGACGATGTCGACGAAGTGCGTGCGGGACTCGAATGCGGCACCGTGCTCGAGGATACCAACGACATCAAGCCGGGCGATCAGCTCGAAGTGTATGAAGTCGAGGAGCGTGAACGCGTTCTGTAATGCCGCTTTCCCTCCCTCTTGCGGGGAGGGACGGGGCGCAGACGGGTGTGAACGATGATGGCTGATGAAAAGATGCCCGGCCTGGTCGGGGAGCTCAAAAGCGCCGCCGATCTTTCGCCTGCCAGCGCGCTTATCGGCGCACGTTTCATCGCCTGGGATGAAGCGGCGCAGACCGCCAGCTTTGCTTTTGCCGCGCCTGCATCCTTCGCCAATGCGCGCGGCGGAGTGCAGGGCGGGCTGATTGCGGCTTTCCTCGATGAGGTGATGGGCGCAGCGCTTTTTTGTCAGAGCGGCGGCAAGGCGCTGCCGACCACGCTCGATCTCACCATGTCGTTGATCCGCCCGGTGCCAATAGCTGCGCTGAGCGCGAAGGGCCGGGTGATCAAGCTCGGGCGGCGCGTCGCTTATCTCGAGGCCGAACTGTTTGATGCAGAAGGCGCGCTGCTCGCGCGCGCAACTTGCACCGCGATCCCCACCAGCATTGCCGGAACGGATTGATGCCGCGCCATTCCTCGCCCGATGATCTGTCCGTGCGCGTCCTCAAGGTGGGCGAGCGGGTGCGCCATATCCTGTCCGAATTGCTGGCGCGAGGCGAAGCGCATGACCTTGTGCTGTCCGCTGCCAATATTGCGGTCACCGAAGTGCGCATGTCGCCCGATTTGCGTAATGCGAAAGTCTATGTGAAACCACTGCTCGGCGAAGAGGAGGAGGTGATCCTCAAGGCCTTGCAGGTGAACACCGCCTTCTTTCAGCGTGAAGTCGCCAAGCGTCTTGGCCTAAAATTCGCGCCCAAGCTGCAATTCCGCGCCGATGAGAGCTTCGACGAGGCAAGCCGGATTGACCAGCTGCTCGAAGACCCCAAGGTAAAGCGCGATCTCGACGAGGCGGAATGACGCCTATTGCGAAGTTACGGCAGTGGGCACTTCGATAAAGACCGGTGCGCCCGGCCCAAGCGGCAGATCGAGCACCACCCAGCCAATCGTCATCGCCACGCCTGCAATCATCAGGCCGATCGAATAGGGCAGCATCGTTGCCGCGAGCGAGCCGAGGCCGAAATCCTTTTGCCAGCGCTGGCAGAAAATCAGGATCAGCGGGAAATAGACCATCAGCGGCGTAATGATGTTGGTCGCGCTATCGCCCACGCGG
>DAIQNS010000047.1:5082-12158 GCA_036788315.1 Alteraurantiacibacter sp.
TTGAGGAAGCCCGCCACGATCACAATCGCAGCGAGCAGTGCCCAGGCAGGCAGACCCAGCCCGCCGAGGAAGTCCGCGCCGTTCACCGCAAGGATGAGGCCCAGATTGGACCAGGCAAACATGGCCACGAAATGCGCTGCAACAAAAGCAAGGACCAGATAATAGGCCATGTCCTCCATGGCGCCCGACATCATCTTGACCAGATCCTTGTGGTCCTTGATCACGCCCGCTGCCGCGCCGTAAGCCCAGCCCGCCAGGAGGAACAGCAGGAAGAAGGCGGCGACAAGGCTCTGGTAGAACGGATTGAGCTGCGCCTCGGGACTGGCGGTCTCGTCGATCAGCGGGGTGCCGGGGCCGAAAGTGAAGACAAGCCACAAGCCCACAACTCCCAGCACGGCAAGACCCGCGCGGCGCAGGCCCTTTTTCTCGTTCTCGGTCAGATTGCGATTGCCATCGCTCACCTCGCCGAGCGCATCGGGCGAAGAGGATTGGCCCATCATTTCGGGCTTCCAGACGCCGAGGCGCGGCTCGATCATCTTGTCGGTGACATACCAGATGACCGGCAGGAAGATGAAAGTCATCGCGGCGATGAAATACCAATTGCCCACGATATTGGCGGTGAAACCGCCGAACACGGTTTCGACGGCCGCCTCGGTAATGCCGAACAGCAGCGCATCGAGTTGCCCGGGCAGAAGATTGGCCGAGAACCCGCCCGAGACCCCGGCGAAACTTGCAGCAATGCCAGCGACGGGATGGCGCCCGGCGGCATGAAAGATGATCCCTGCAAGCGGAATGAGCACGACATAGGCGGCATCGGCGGCAAGATTGCCCATCATGCCGACCAGCACGACAATCGGTGTCAGCAAGGCCTTTGGCGCATTGCGCACGCCCGCGCGCATCGCGGTGCCGAACAGGCCTGCACGCTCGGCAACCCCTGCGCCCAGCATAACCACCAGAACATAGCCGAGCGGATGGAAATGGGTGAAAGTGGTGGGCATATCGACCCACAAGCGCTGGATATTCTCAGGCGCGAGCAGCGACAGCGCGGCAATGACGCGCGGCTCCCCGGTAGCTTCGTCAATCTCGGTGGGATGGGCTGCGGAAAGGTCGAAAGCGCCAGCGAGGATGGAAATGACCATCAGCACGCCGATCAGCCAAAGGAACAGGAACACCGGGTCCGGAAGCTTGTTGCCAGAGCGTTCGACCCAACCCAGAAACCCCTTTTGCGCCGTCGTCTCGCTCATGTCTTGCCCCGCCCAAGAAGTGTTTTCAGCAGAAACCTCGTGGCTAGCACGCAAAATTGCGCGAGTCCCGCAGTCAGGTCAGAAATCCGGCCTCAGGCGCACCTTCGCAAGCTCTTTATCCACCATTCGGCGCACGATCGTATCGGCAGAGAGGGTGTAGATGACAAAGGCGAGGTAGACACCGGTCAGCACCATGCCCACGATCTCGTCTGCGCCCATGTCTTGCGTGACAAGGTCGATCAGCCGGTAACTCACCCAGATGCCCACGATGAGAAAAATTGCTCGCGCGATGCCCAGCCGCACCAGCAATCGGTTCCAGCGCCACCACAAGCCGCCAAGGGGATTGGTCTTGACCTTGACCGAGGCCAGCAGATGCAGTGCTTCGGGGTCGACCGGATCGGCGCTGAGCGCGGCAAGCGCAAGGCGCAAGGCTTCGGCATGATCGCCGCGCGCCAGTTGCGCATGGCCGATGAGGACAATGCCATCGACATGGGTAGGATCAAGATCGAGGATGGCGCGGCCCGCCATTTCGACGCCGCCATTGTCACCATCCGCCAGCGCGCCATAGCCCTTCTCGGCGAGCGCATAGGTCGAAACAGGGTCAAGCTGCAGCGCATGGTCAAGGCTGGCGGCAGCCTGACTGCGCTTGTCCATCATGCGCAGGATGCGCGCCTTCAGAAGATGCGCATCACTGCTTTGCGGGGCCAATGCGATAGCCTGCTCAACAGCGCCCAGCGCTTCCTTTCGGCCCTGCTTCAATAGCAGCAATTGCGCGCGCTGAATGTGGGCAGCGGCCCATTGCGGATCGATCTCGGCGGCGCGGTCCGCCTCATAGCGCGCCGCCTCGATGCGCTTCTCGCCCATCAGCGCGCGCGACAGCAGCAGATGCGCATAGGCATGCTCGGGATCGGCCGATAGCACATCGCGCAAGGGCTCGATTGCGGCGGAATGATTGCCCGCACGCAAAAGCGCCTCGGCACGGCTCATGGCAAAATGAAGATTGTCGCTGTCCATCACGCCCCGGCCAGATATTTGCGCAATTGATGCGTCTGTTCCTGCGACACGAAGGCCCAGGCAGCGCAGGCCAGCCCCGCGCCAAGGACGAGCACGAAGACATAGCGGGCATATTGCAGCTCGATCAGTCCGGCATTGCCCAGCAAGTTGAGTGCGATAATGCCGAGCCAGTAAAGCCCCATAGCGGCAAGCGAGAGGGCAATCTCGCGGTTCCGGTGAGGGCCATTCAGTGCAAATGCATTCGCCGCGATCAAGAGCCAGCCCCATGGCAGGAAGAAATTGCCGACCAGAAACACGAGCAGCGGGGGCAGGGCAAAGCGTTGCAGCGGCCCCGGCGCTGGTTCGTCAATGATACGGTAACCCAGCTTTTCGCTCACAGGCCATTGGCTTTCAGGAACGCCGCGACATCATCATACTGGCCGCCGGAATTGGAATATTTGGCATAATTGCGCGCGGTGGTGAGCCACTCGATTGTGGTCGCACGCGTTTCCTCCAGCGCATCGAGCAGATGGCGCTGCGCCAGCGCCTCCTCGACACCCGAGGCGAGCGTTTCCTCGATCGCGAGGTCGGCGGCGGTATTGACGAGATTCTCAAGGTCAGCGCCTGAATAGCCCGCAGCTTTGGCGGCAATCGCATCGAGATTGATGTCCTCTGCCAGCGGCCTGCCTTCAACGTGAATGGCAAGGATATCGCGGCGTGCTTCGCGGTCCGGCGGGGGAACGAATTGCACGCGGTCGAAGCGGCCCGGGCGGCGGAAAGCGGCGTCGACGCCCCAGGGCATGTTGGTCGCGGCAAGGATCAGCACGCCCTCGTTGGCCTGCGCAAAGCCGTCCATTTCGGCAAGGAAGGTCGAGACGAGCGAATTGTGGCTCTGGTTGCTCTGCGAACTGCGCGATCCTGCAAGCGCTTCGAGCTCGTCAAAGAACAGCACGCTGGGCGTATCGCGGCGCGCATCGGCGAAGATGGCGGCAAGTTTGCGCTCGGCTTCGCCGATATATTTGTCGACCACATCGACCACGGGCACATTGATGAAGCGCGCCTCGCATTCGCCCGCGGTCGCGCGTGCGAGCAAGGTCTTGCCGCAGCCCGGAGGGCCGAACAGGAGCACGCCGCCCCCGGCCTTGCGGCGAAACTTGGCGAACAGCGCGGGCTTCTTGAACGGGGTGACGATCCGGCGGTTGATCTGCTGCTTGACCTCGGTAAGCCCGCCGACATCGGCAAAGGTCATGCGCCTGCCGGTGCTCTCGGCAAACATGGCGCGGGCGGCGGCCTGTTCCTCGCGTTCGCTGCGCTTTTCGCCGCGCAGGCCGCGCGCAGCCTGCGCAAAGCCCACCACATTGGTGGCGGGCGATGCGAGCGCGGATTTGGCTTCTTCGATGCGTTCTTCCAGATCAGGGTCTTCATGCAGGGGATTGGCAGCGATAGTCGCGCGGTAAAGGCTTTCGGCTTCGCCGACCTCGCCGGTCAAGAGCAGCGCCTCGACCCGGATTGCAAGCAGCGCCTCATTCTCTCCGGCAAGCGCCAGCGCATCGACCGCATCGCCCATATCGAGCGCGGTCTGGGCCAGCAGGCCGCGTATCTCGCTATCCTCGGGAAGTTCGCCTTGCGCCAGCACTGCGGCAATCACCGCGCGCCGCTCGCCATCGGTCTGGGCCAGCCCGAGCGCCGACCCGAGCAAGCGCGGATCGCGGCCTTGCGTGAAAGCGGCGAGCAATGCGTCAATCGCGGGGTTGTTGGCCGAAGTGTAAGTCATCATGTCCTCTTGCCGCCGTCATATCGCTCTGGCTGCGGCTGGCAATGAGGAATTGGCTCAGGCGCTGAGGAGTTTGGGCACGTCTTGCCCGGCAAGCGCGAAGCGTTGCAAGGCCTCGCGGTGGCTGCGCGCATATTGCGTGGTGACGATCGCGCCGTAGGTTTCGATCATGTCGAGCCCGTTTTCGAGCGCGGCCAGAAAGCCCGGCAGAACCGCGCGCTGCGCCAGATCATCGGGAATGGCTTCGGCTACCCGCGCGACATAGCCGCGAATGATCTCGTCGCGCGCCGGTCTGCTGTTGCGCGCGTGCTCGCCCGGCAGATGTTCGATAGCATCGAGCACGCCCAGATGGGCCAGCAGTGCGGCACCGGGGAAGGGGCCGGGCGCTGCAAAATCATGCGCAATGACGCTGCCCTGTATGCGGTCTGCTAGCTGCGCCAGATCGCGCGCATGGTCGAAAGAATAATACCAGTACGGCGTGCCACTGCCCGGCATGGGCGCGGCAATATGGAGGAAACCGCGGCGCATGGCATCGTACAGCATGGCAAACGCATCGGCATAGACATGATGCTGCAGCTGGGCAAACAGGCTTGCGAAAGCGGCTCCCGGCTCGCGCAGGACCACGTGCCATTCGACCTGTGTGATCCCGGCAAAGCTTGTAGCCATCTCGATTGCGGAGAGCGGCCTCTCGTCAAACAGCGCGCCTTCCAGATCCTCGGACGAGAGGATCACCGTCTCGCAGCCCGCCGCTTCGGCCTCGCCGATCATTGTCAAAAGCGGCGCGGCATTGCCGACAAGGATTTGCCATGCGGCGTGATGGTGCGCGGGATAGCACTCCTGCCGCTGATAATACACGCCGCGTGCGCGCAGCGCTGCCGCATTGTCGTTGAGGACATGCTGCAGATAGGTCGAGCCTGTCTTGTGCAAACCAGGATGAAGAATGAGGCGCATGGGCGGGACATATGGCTTGGTCTCTTCGCTATTGTGCTAGCGCACCCCTCCGCAGGACTGCCTAGCCAGACGGCTCGACGCGGGCGCTCGGTGCCTTTATGGAGCGCAGCATGCATGGCTGGATCATCCTCGACAAACCGCGCGGGCTCGGCTCGACGCAGGCCGTGGGCGCGGTGAAGCGCAATCTGCGCGAGGGCGGGTATGGCAAGGTCAAGGTAGGCCATGGCGGCACGCTCGACCCACTCGCCGAGGGGGTTCTGCCGATTGCGCTGGGCGAAGCGACCAAGTTGGCAGGCCGCATGCTCGATGCCAGCAAGTCCTATGATTTCACCATCCAGTTCGGCGAGGAAACCGACACGCTCGATGCCGAGGGCGCGGTGATTGCCCGTTCGGACAGGAGGCCACCCTTGGCTGCAGTGGCGGCAATTTGCGAACACTTCACCGGGCCGATCGAGCAGGTTCCGCCCAAATATTCCGCGCTGAAAGTGGATGGGAAGCGCGCCTATGATCTGGCGCGGGCAGGGGAGGAAGTGGAGCTGGGGACGCGGGCGGTGGAAATATTTTCGCTTCACCCGACTTCCGCTCACCCTGAGCTTGTCGAAGGGTTGTTCTCCACTTCAGCTGCATCGCCAGAAGAAAAGGGCAGCCCTTCGACAAGCTCAGGGAAAACGGGTTTTGCGATAGATTCCGCTTTCCAGACCACCGCTGGCCGCCCGGACCCTTACGATCCGCAAATGCCGCTCGAACTGGCCGACAGCATCACGCTCACCGCGCATGTCTCCAAGGGAACCTATATCCGCAGCCTTGCCCGCGATATCGCCCATGCCCTTGGAACCTGTGGTCATGTGACCTATCTCAGGCGGACGAAGGCTGGCCCGTTCCGCGAGGAGCAGGCGATTTCGCTGGACTTGTTGAACGAAATCGGCAAGGGGGCGCGCTTAGAAGATCATCTCCTGCCAATAGAGGCGGGGCTGGACGGCATCCCGGCTCTTTCCCTCGACCCCGAAATTGCGCAGGCGGTCCAACAGGGCCGGATCATCTCGGGATTGCCCCAATCCGACGGGCTGTATTTTGCGAAGCTGGGCGATGTTCCGGTGGCGCTGGTAGAGATTTCGGATGGCACGATCTCCATCGTGCGGGGCTTCAATTGTTGATGATGCTGCGAAAGGTATGAATTATGTCGGTTTCGGCAGAACAGAAACAAGAAATTATCCAGGACAACGCCCGCGGCAAAGGTGACACCGGCAGCCCGGAAGTGCAGGTCGCAATCCTCACGCAGCGTATCCGCAACCTCACCGACCATTTCAAGAACAACCACAAGGACAACCATTCGCGTCGTGGTCTGCTCAAGATGGTCAACAAAAGGCGCTCGCTGCTGGCTTATCTCAAGTCGCAGGATCTTGAGCGGTATAATACGCTGATCCAGAAGCTGGGTCTGCGCAAATAAGAGTTTCTCGGAAGGGGCGGCTCGATGGGTCGCCCCTTCCTTCATCTGCCGACCGCAAGACGCGGGGCAGGAAAATTGGCATCCTTCGCATTTCGGTGAAGGGGCTTGGGGCATGCAAAGCCCCGCACCGGACCGGGACGGAATCCCCGGCAAGAAGAACCCGCCACGCAATAGGGCTGGCGGGCTGAAGGAATATCTATGTTCGACAAGAAAACTGTATCGCTGGAGTGGGGCGGAAAGACCCTCACCCTCGAAACCGGCCAGATCGCCCGTCAGGCCGACGGCGCCGTGTTGGCCACTTATGGCGAAACCGTGGTGCTGTGCGCTGTGACCGCCGCCAAGAGTGTGAAGGAAGGGCAGGACTTCTTCCCGCTCACCGTCCACTACCAGGAAAAATTCTCCGCAGCCGGCCGTATCCCCGGCGGCTTCTTCAAGCGTGAACGCGGCGCGACCGAGAAGGAAACGCTCGTTTCGCGCCTCATCGACCGCCCCGTGCGCCCGTTGTTTCCCGAAGGTTTCTACAACGAAATCAACGTGATCTGTCAGGTTCTCTCCTATGATGGCGAGACTGAGCCGGATGTCGTCGCGATGATCGCGGCTTCTGCCGCACTGACCATTTCGGGCGTGCCCTTCATGGGTCCGATCGGCGCTTGCCGGGTCGGCTATG
>DAIQNS010000048.1:0-10319 GCA_036788315.1 Alteraurantiacibacter sp.
CGGTGTACAGGGTCCAGTTCTCCCACGGCCAGGTCTGGTAGTGGACCAGATACAGCTCGCGGGCAATGTCGGTGGTCCCGATCATGCCGATCTTGTCGGCCAGACCGGCGGCGAGGGCGGCCTTGGCAAGATTGTTCTGCGATGCCGCGAACCAGCTTGCCGGATCGCTCGTCGCCAGCGCCAGATTGACCTTGGGCCGGGCTTTCTGGATCTTGGCACGGTATTCGTCCCACAGGCTGTCGACCACCGGCTGCAGATCCGCGCGTGCTTCGTCGGACATGCCGCTTTCGCTGAACGGCTCGCCCGCGCTCTTGAACTCGCCCGCACGGTAGATGCGCGCGGTGATATTAAGCCGGTCGAGCGCGGCGCCATAATAAAGGCTCTCGCCGCCCGGCCCCGCAATCACCGCGCCGCCGAGCGGATCGAGCCAGATTTCCGACGCGTTGGCGGCGAGCATCATGGCATCGTCGCCATAGGCAACGCCGTAGGAAAAGATGGGCTTTTCGCTGGCCTTGAACCGGGCAAGGGCTTCGCTGACTTCCTGCATGTGCACATGGCCGCCGCCGAGAAAGGCGCTGAGGTCGAGCGCAAGGGCCTTGATCCGCGGGTCATCTGCCGCGCCGTCAATGGCGCGCACGAGATCGCGCGCGGCATATTCGCGGATGGGCAAGCTCTGCGACAGGATCGCCTCGAAGGGATCGACAGGAGAAACCTCCTCGACCACAATCCCGTCCAGTTCGAGCAGCAATGCGCCATCGCGCACCGTCCCTGCACTGGGCCGAGCAGTCAGAAGCGCGAACAAGGTGATGAAAAACAGCAGCATGAAAATGAGCACCAGCCCATCCTTGATGCCCACCAGCAGACGCCAGACTTTGGCCGCAAAACTCATTGCCTATTCCCGATTTGAAGGTGCCTTGCACAATATGTAGGGTGCCAGTGGCCAATGGGCCAGATGAAACCACTTGAGCATGCAAGTTTGCTCGACTAAGGGCTTGGCTTTAATGACATCGCCGCATGAAACTCTCGCCAGTGGCCGCTTTCCAGCGGGCGCAAATGCCTTCCCGCATCGCGATCTGATTGCGATCAGCGCATTGGAGCGGCACGAAATTCTCTATCTCCTGGCCGAGGCTGAGCGCTGGGTCGCTTTCAACCGGCAGCCCGCCAAGCATACCGATACGCTTGCCGGCCTCACGATCATCAATGCCTTCTTCGAGAATTCTACGCGCACGCTCGTCAGCTTCGAGATTGCGGGCAAGCGGCTCGGCGCAGACGTGGTCAATATGCATGCCGCGCAAAGCTCGGTGAAGAAGGGCGAGACGCTGATCGATACGGCGATGACGCTCAACGCCATGCGGCCCGATGCGATTGTCATCCGGCATGGCGCGAGCGGGGCTGTGCGCTTGCTGGCGGGCAAGGTCGATTGTCCGGTGCTCAATGCCGGGGACGGGCAGCATGAACATCCCACTCAGGCGCTGCTCGATGCTTTGGCGCTGCGCCACAAGCTCAACGAGCGTGGGCAGGGCACGGAGTACTTTACCGGCCTCACTGTGACGATCTGCGGCGATATCCTGCACAGCCGCGTGGCGCGTTCGAACATCCTGTGCCTGCAAGCCATGGGCGCGAGCGTGCGCGTGTGCGCGCCGCCTGCGCTGATGCCGCTCGGCGTGGAGGCGATGGGCGCGCTGCCTTATCACGATTTCGATGCCGCGCTTGCGGGCGCAGATGTGGTGATGATGTTGCGGCTCCAGAACGAGCGGATGGACGGGCAATTCATCCCGAGCCCGCGCGAATTCCGCCATCTCTACGGCTTGACGCAGGAGCGCCTCGCGCTCGCGGCACCCGATGCCATTGTCATGCATCCCGGCCCGATGAACCGCGGCGTCGAGATCGATAGCAATGTCGCCGATCTGGCGGGGCGCTCGATCATTACCGCGCAGGTGGAAATGGGCGTGGCGATCCGCATGGCGTGCCTCGATGTGCTGACGCGGCGGCTGCGCGGCGTGCGCGGCTGGGCGCCCGATGGTCCGGTGGGAGAGCTGGTATGAAACAGGCTCATCCTTTCACGATCACGCGCGGCAAGCTGGTGTTGCCGGACGGCGTGACCGAGGGCGCGCTGCGCTGCGCCGATGGCCTCATTGTGGCAGCGGGCGATATTGAACCCGAGGATGGCGACACCATCGTCGATGCGCGCGGGCAGCTTGTTGCGCCCGGTCTCGTCGATCTGGGCGTTTTTTCCATCGACAAGCCGGCCTTTCACTTTGGCGGGATTACCCGCGCCGCGCTGATGCCTGATGGCGATCCGCCGCTCGACCATCCTGCGCGCGTGCGTTTTGCCGCGCAAAGCGGGAAGCCCGATTTCTGGGTCCACCCGCTCGCCGCAGCGACAGTCGGACTGGCGGGCGCGCAGCTCGCCGAGATAGCGTTGATGCGTGATGCGGGCGCGCGGGCAATCGCGACCGGGCGCAAGTGGATTTCCGACAGCGGGGTGATGCTGCGCCTCATGCAATATGCCGCGATGCTCGACATGCTTGTGATCACCCATGCCGAAGACAGCGCGCTCTCCGGCAACGCCGCGGCAACATCGGGCGAAATGGCGACGCGGCTGGGCATTCCCAGTGCGCCCAAGCAGGCCGAGACGCTCGCGCTCGCACGCGATATTGCGCTTGCCGAGATGACCGGGGCGCGGCTGCATGTGCGCCAGGTGACGACCGCCGAGGGGCTGGCGCTGGTGCGCGAGGCCAAGGCGCGCGGGATCAGCGTTACTGCCGGGGTCACGCCTGCGCATTTCATGCTGTCCGATTTGGCGCTGGCTGAATTCCGCACTTTCGCCCGGCTTTCCCCGCCCTTGCGCGAGGAGGCGGATCGTCAAGCGGTTATCGCTGGCCTCGCCGATGGCACGATTGATGTCGTCTCTTCGGGCCATGATCCGCGCGGACCGGAAGACAAGAATCTGCCGTTCGCCGATGCAGCGAGCGGCATGGCCGGCGGGGAAACGCTGCTGGCGATGGTGTTGACGCTGGTGCGCGACAACGTGATCAACATGGGCCGCGCCTTTGCCCTCATGGCGGGCAATCCGGCGCGCTTGCTGGGTGTTGCTTCAGGCGAACTGGTGGCGGGAAAAGAAGCCGACATCGCGCTGATCGACCCGGAAGCGCCGTGGATCGTGGATTCGCGCAAGATGGCGGCAACGGCAGGAAATACGCCATTCGACCGCCAACCCGTGCAAGGCCGCGTTACCGCCCTGTGGAAAGGCGGAATAGCACTGGATTGACGCGCCGATCAGCGGCGCGCGAGGCGTACGCCGGTATCGACTGCGCCCGGCAATGGACGCGCGGCGGCCCAGCTGATGCAGCCATCGCCGCCCCGCCGGTTGATCTGGCTGCACATCGCGCGGCTCGCGCTGCGGTCAAAGCCGCTTGCGGACACGCGGTAGCGGCGCTTGTTGTCGACCACGGCCTCGGTGATCACCATCTGATGATCGGCAAGCTGGGGATAGCGCGACTTGTAGATGTC
Source organism: Alteraurantiacibacter sp. (assembly GCA_036788315.1). GTDB lineage: Bacteria > Pseudomonadota > Alphaproteobacteria > Sphingomonadales > Sphingomonadaceae > Alteraurantiacibacter. The sequence goes on from DAIQNS010000048.1 coordinate 3,514, forward strand.
CCATGCACGCAAAGCTGCGCGCTCGCTCAGGAAGCTGCCGAGCTGCACCAGATGCGTGCCCTGGCCCGCATTGGCGCTTGCGCTGCCTGCAGCGGTGAGATTGGGGCGATTGGCTGCGCGAGCAGGCTGGCTGCGTTCGGATACAGGCTGCACCACGGGATTGCTGATGAAGCGCGCCGTGTCGGTGGTTGCGCTCGCGAGCCGCTCCTTGACTGGTTCGGTGGGAGCAAACGCTGCGGCAAACTCGGCGTCGAAGACTTCGCGCTTGAGCGATTCTTCCTCACGTTCGGCGTTAGATTGAATAGCAGACGCGGTAGCGGCTTGCGCAAGCCCGGCGTAGCGCGGCGCTGGCGCAGCAACGGGTGGCAATTCCATGCTGCTGGATTGCGAGGCTGCCGGAGCAAGTGCAAGCATCGGCGCTTCTTGGGCGGGCAGTTCGCTCTGCGGTGCCTCGGCGGCCTCCATGGCGAGCTGATCGAGCCTGGGCGTGTTGCCCAGCGCCAGATGCGCCGGACGGCCCGGATCCTGCACGGTTGCAGGTACCTGCAACAGATTGGCCACGCGGTGGCGGTAGGCTTGCGCAGTGGCAAGGCTCGCCCATTCGGACATGCGCGCACCGACCTGATCGGCGGGAAGATCTTGCGCTACCATCAGGCGGGCCTCGCGCCAGCGGCCGTCAACGGCATAGGCATAGGCCAGATTCTGACGCATCTTGACGGTGTTTTCGCCTGCGCGAATGGCATTGCTCATCATGTGGATGCCGCGAGCGGGTTGTCCGGCAAGCGCATAGGCAAGGCCGATATCGGCGGGGGCAATCATGCCTTCCCATTCGTTCAGAAGCGCGCCCGCCTCGGCATATTTCGCTTCGCCAGCCAGAGCCAGCGCAAGGCTGAGCGCAACGCGCGGGCTGTTCTCGCCCAGTTGCATCGCTTCACCAAAGGCATCCTGTGCCGAAGCAAAGCGGCCTGCTTCAAGATAGGCATCGCCCAGCAGCGTGCGGAAAGCGCCATTGTTGGGATCGGCTGCAACCGCGGCTTCTGCATGCATGATCGCTTCGCTGCGTTCCCCTGCTGCAAGCACGGCTGCGTTATCGCCAGCCGATGCGCTGGCGCGCAAGGAAGGGTTGCTGGCACAGGCTGTGAGCAGCACTGCGGCAAGCGCAGTGGAGACGCCAAATCTGGCGATCTTGCGGGTCTTTTGCATTGAGGCGGTGTCCATGAATTGCATCTTGGCTGGCCCTCCTCAGGCCTTGCTTGTCTTGCGGGAAATCTGCTCTGCGAGACTTTCGAGCTCCTCGATTTCTTCGAGAAACAAGTCGAGCGCCTGGGTCACGAGAACCTGCGCGCTGCAATTGTGGATGGTGCTGGCAAGGCGCAGTTTGAGATGGCGCTGGGCATCGAGCCGCAGCGTGAAGGCGGCGCGGTGAAGATCCGGCGAAGCTGCCAATGGCTTGGTTTTGTTGCCCGACTTGCCCGTGGCGCGGCCGCGAGCGGCGCGGCGCGGGGCCTGATAACGGCTCGCCAGATGCCCTTGCAGTCGGCGCGCACCTTCGAAAGTGACGACATTGTCGCCATCGCCCATGTCATTCCAGCCAAGGTCCGCCTGGCTCTGCGCGAGTTCCTCGAGCTCATCGCTCAGTTCGGCGGCGCGATCATTGGTGCCAAGCTGCACTTTCATGGCAGGTTTGGCCGTGCCCTTGCGGGCCAGCAGCATCGGACCGAGCGATGCAAAGGATTTCGTCTCGCTCATGTCACGCTCCTTGCGAACAGTCAGGCTTTGCGAACAGTCAGGGCGATCAAGCCGCGCAATTACTGCGCGACCCGGCGGCCAAAGCCGCTTTGCGCACGCTGCGCCCCATTGACTTGCGGAGCCTTGCCGGGAGCGGCGAAGACGGTGCGGCGGAAGTTCTTTTCCAGCCGGTCGGCCACATAATGCCAGAGCGCGGTCACTTCCTGTGCGCTGCGGCCTTCGGGATCGACTTCCATCACCGTGCGGCCATCGATCATCGAGGCGGCAAAATCGGTGCGGTGGTGAATGGTAACAGGGGCAACGGTGCCGTGCTGCGACAGGGCCACTGCGGCTTCCGAAGTGATCTTGGCTTTGGGCGTTGCGGCATTGACCACGAAGATCAGCGGTTTGCCCGCACGCTCGCACAGATCGACCGTCGCGCCCACGGCACGCAAATCGTGCGGGCTGGGGCGAGTCGGGACGACCATCAGCTCGGCAACCGAAATCACCGACTGGATCGCCATGGTAATGGCAGGCGGCGTGTCGATCACCGCAAGCTTGAAGCCCTGCTGGCGAAGGATCGCCAGATCATTGGCAAGCCGCGCAACGGTGGTCTGGGCAAAGGCGGGAAATTCCGCTTCGCGCTCGTTCCACCAGTCCGCGAGCGAGCCCTGCGGGTCGATATCGATCAGAACGACCGGGCCTGCGCCAGCGCGTTGCGCCTGCACGGCCAGGTGCCCGGACAAGGTCGTCTTGCCCGAACCACCCTTCTGCGATGCCAAAGCCAATACTCGCAAGGTGAAAACCCCCTAAAGCTGACCGGATGGAATATGGAAATCCGGCCTTCGCCCCAAGGCTTCGCAGATCACCCTTTATTTTGAGTTAAGACGCGCGAGCTTTGTTGAAGACACTTCTGCCTGTGCGTCCGCTTTGGCCTGCTAGGCGCAATGCCTCGCACCATCGCCACAGCGTGCAGGGAGGGGTTTATAAACCATTTCCTAAGGCATCGTTTACTATAGGCTGGCTATTGCTATCGGCATTATGCGTGAAGAGAGAGAAATGATGGCGCGTTCGAAGAGATGGCCAAAGAGGTTGATTGCGGGCATTGGCGGGCTTTCAATGCTGGCGGCCGCTGCGCCATTGGCAGCCGATGTGCGCGGCGGCGTGGATGCGTGGAGCGCAGGTAACTATGAGACGGCCGTCACCTTGTGGTCCGGCCCGGCTTCTGCGGGCGATGCCGATGCGCTGTTCAATCTGGGTCAGGCGTACCGCCTCGGACGCGGTGTGGCGCGCGATCTGGCGCAGGCCGAAGAGTTTTACCGTCAGGCCGCGAGCGCGGGCCATATCCGCGCGGGCGACACTTACGGCCTGATGTTGTTCCAGGCGGGCCGCCATGAAGCGGCCATGCCTTACATCCTCCCCGCCGCCGAACGCGGCGATCCGCGCGCGCAATATCTTCTTGGCGTCGCACATTTCAATGGCCAGATGGTCGAACGCGACTGGGAAAAGGCCTATGCACTGCTTACGCTAGCCAATGGCGCAGGTTTGCCGCAGGCCGCATCGGCAATTGCCAGCATGGACCAGCATATCCCGCTTGCGCAGCGCCAGAGCGCCGCTGAACTGGCGATCGAATTGAAGGCGCGCTCCGAGCAGGCGCGTGCGGTGCAATTTGCTGCCGCTGATCTAGGCGTTTCGGAAATGACCGGGCCTATCGCGGTGACGAGCGCTCCGCGCATTGCCGGGCAGGTGAATTCAGCGCCGATCGAAACGGCAAGCATGCCCGCCTCCACCGTTGCTGCGAACGCGGCCTTGCGCGAGGCGCGCATGGCCAATGGCACGGCCAGCCCGGCCAATGCCGGTGCAAGCTATGCCCCTGTGACACAGGCCAGCCGTCCGCCTGTGCAGATTGCGGCCGCAACGCCGGTTCCGGCTGCTCCGAGACGGGTAGACACACCTCCTCCTTCTCCTCCTGCTCCTCCGGCAGCAACGCCTTCACCGCGTTATGGCGGCCAATGGCGCGTGCAATTGGGTGCTTTCGGAGTGGAAGCCAATGCAGACAGATTGTGGACCCGCCTCAGCGCGCGGCCCGAACTGCGCGGCAGCACGAAAATGCTTGTTCCTGCAGGGCGGGTGACGAAATTGCAGGCGGGCGGCTTTGCCACGCGTGCCGATGCACAATCGGCGTGCAATGCGCTCAAGGCTGCAGGTCTGGATTGTCTCGTCACAAACTAGCTTGATCCAAGAAACCGGTTCCCCTTGCGCCCCGCTTTGCTAAGCATGCGGGCGGGACGCGCAAAGGACAGCCATGGCCACCACCACGACACCTGACACAGCTGACGCATCGCGCGCGCCGACCAGCCGAGGCGAGCGGATCGTGACCTTGGATTTCATTCGCGGCTTTGCTGTTCTGGGTATCCTTGCTGCCAATATCATCGCCTTCGGGCAGCCGTTTTCGGCCTATATGTGGCCGCGCGCCTTCCTTACCGGGCATGATCATACGGCAGACTGGATGTGGGTTGCGCAACTGGTGCTGGTCGATGGCAAGATGCGCGGACTGTTCACCTTGCTGTTCGGCGCTGGCCTCGCCTTGTTTGCAGAGCGGGCCTGGGCACGCGGGGATTCTCGCTGGCTGCAGGCGCGGCGGCTTGGCTGGCTGCTGGTGTTCGGCCTCATCCATTTCTTCTTCATCTGGGGCGGCGATATCCTCACGCTCTACGCGTTTTCAGGCTGCCTTGCGGTGCTCGCCCTGCGATGGCCGCGCGCGCGCATGCTGGCGGTGGGCATCATGGGCTATGTGGGGGGTGCGCTGTTCTACTTCGTAACCTTCGGCCTTAGCCATTTCGTCGCTGAAACACCGCTGCGCACCAACGCCGCTTTCATTGAGGCTGCGGCAGGCTTTGATGCCGCGCGAGATGAGATGCTGGCGAACGATGCCAGCCTGACCAGAATCCTCACCGAAGGCAATTATGCCGATTACGTCAGCCACAACTTCGCCGCGCACGCAGCCGACCCGCTGTACAATTTGTTCCTGTTCGGCTTCGAAACCGTTCCGCTGATGCTGATCGGCATGGCGCTATATCACTTCGGCTGGTTTACTGGCGGGATCAGCCGCAGGAAGCTCATCGGCTGGGGCTGGGCCGGGCTGCTTGCCGGAATGGCGCTGACCTTGCCCGCGGGTCTGTGGGCGATGAGCACAGGCTTCCAGTTCTGGGCCTCGCAAAGTGCCATGATCGCTTTCAGTTTCCCGCAGACACTTCCCGCAACGCTTGGCCTCATGGCTTTGCTGTGCGGTTACGGGGCGACCGCGAGCGGCTGGCTGGCCGAGCGGCTTTCAGCAGCAGGGCGCATGGCGTTCAGCAATTATATCGGCACATCGCTGCTTATGATGCTGATCTTCCACCCTTGGGCCGGCGGGCTGTGGGGTGAACTTACCCGGCCCGAACTCTACCTGGTGGCGGTATTCGGCTGGGCGGTCATGTTGACATGGTCGCGCCTGTGGCTCGGCCGCTTCCGTTATGGCCCGCTTGAGTGGCTGTGGCGTTGCCTGACCTATGGCCAGATCTTCCCGATCAGGAAATAGCTGCCCCTCTGGCCCTCCCGCAAAAAGATTGCGAACGCTTCGCAAAAGGGCTTGCTAATGCAACCGATTCACATTAGCTCCTGTCTCACGAGGAGACGCGAGGCTTAAAATGTATACCTGCATCTGCAATGCCATCCGTGAATGTGAGCTGCGCAAAGCGGCTCGGCAGCACGCGGGCGATGCGGAAAGCGTGTATGCCAAGCTGGGCAAGCGGCCCAATTGCGGCACATGCCTCGAAGATGCCGAAATGATCATCTTCGAAGAGCGCGAAATGGCGATCGAGCCTGCCGTAGCCGCCTGAAGCCGGCCCAAACCCCCTTAAAATCCCGCTGTCCTGACTTGCATTTGCAAGAGAGCGTTTTTCTGCACTTTTCGCTGTCCAGTAAGCCCGGTTTCGCTTGCCAATGCGCCCGGCCTCAAGGCATCTGACGCTTCACAGGAAAGCGGAAGGAATGCCATGCAGGGCGACGAGAAGGTTATCGAATATCTCAATCAGGCTCTCACCAACGAGCTGACGGCAATCAACCAGTACTGGTTGCATTACCGCGTGCTCGACAATTGGGGTGTCGCCAGACTCGCCCAATACGAGCGCAAAGAGAGCATCGAGGAGATGGAACACGCCGACAAGCTGGCAGACCGGATTCTGTTCCTCAACGGCCTGCCCAACTTCCAGGCAATTCATAAGCTGAAAGTGGGCGAAAGCGTTGAGGAAATCCTCAAGGCCGATCTCGCGCTCGAGCATGAGGCAATCCCGCAGCTCAAGGAAGCGGCCGCCTATTGTCAGAGCGTCAAGGATTTCACCTCAGGCCAGCTGTTCGAATATATCCTCGCCAATGAGGAAGAGCATGTCGACTTCCTCGAAAAGCAGTTCGACATGATCGCGCGCATGGGGCTTGAAAATTACGTGCAGCTGCAAAGCAAGCCTGCCGGAGAGGATTGACCACGAAGCCGCGGCGAGGGCGCGTCAATCGCGACCTTCGCCGCCGCTGAATTTGCCGCCGCCACCGCGATTGGAATCGTACGGATTCTTGGGCGACTTCAGCGACAGGCGTACCGGCACCGCGCCAAAGCCCAGATCCTTGCGGATGCCGTTGAGCAGATAGCGCTCGTAGCTGACCGGCAGCGCATCGAGCCTTGTGCCGAAAATCACGAAACGCGGCGGGCGCGTGCCGACCTGCGTGATGTAGCGCAGCTTGATCCGCCTGCCGCCGGGCGCAGGCGGGGGATTGACGGCCATCGCATGATCGAACCAGCGATTGAGCCCGGCAGTCGGAACGCGCCTGCTCCACGCCTCGCGCAGTTCGAACGCGGCCGAGAGCAGCGTGTCGAGCCCTTTGCCGGTCATCGCGCTCACCGAAATCAGCGGCACGCCGCGCAATTGCGCCAGCCCTTCATCGAGCGCCGCCTTGATGCCGTTGAACAGGGCACTCGGTTCCTCGGCAATATCCCATTTGTTGATCGCAATGACCACCGAACGTCCAGCATTTAAAGTAAAACC
>DAIQNS010000048.1:10329-12116 GCA_036788315.1 Alteraurantiacibacter sp.
CAGATCCTGAACTTCGAGCCCGCGCGTCGCATCGAGCAGCAACACCACCACCTCGGCATAGTCGACCGCGCGCAGGCCATCGGCAACCGAGAGCCTCTCGAGCTTGTCGACGACCTTGGCGCGCTTGCGCATTCCGGCGGTGTCGATCAGCTTGATGACCCGCGTTTCGCCCGATTTGGGCTCGGTCCATTCCCAGTCGACCGAAATCGAATCACGGGTAATGCCCGCTTCGGGTCCGGTGAGCAGGCGGTCCTCATCGAGCAGCTTGTTGATCAGCGTGGATTTGCCCGCATTGGGCCGCCCGACAATCGCGAGGCTGAGCGGGGCGGTGGGATCATGATCCTCAAGCTCGCCCATGTCAGCGGCAATCGCGGCTGCGGCTTCGGCGTCGATTTCCATGCGCTCGGCCTTCTCGCCGATGAGCGGAACAAGCGCGCTGTACAGATCGGCAATGCCTTCGCCGTGCTCCGCGCTGACGGGCACAGGCTCACCAAGGCCAAGCGAATAGGCCTCCAGAATGCCGCTTTCGCCGCCCCTGCCTTCGGCCTTGTTGGCAATCACCACAACGGGCACTTCCTGATGACGCAGCCAGCGCCCGATCTCTTCATCGAGCGGGGTGATCCCCGCGCGCGAATCGATTACGAACAGCGCCGCGTCCGCGCCCTTTAGCGATACCTGCGTTTGTGCGCGCATGCGGCCCGGCAGGCTGGCCTCGTCCTCGTCTTCCCATCCGGCAGTATCGACCGCCTCGAATGTCAGCCCAAGCAGCCCCGCTTCGCCCGAGCGGCGATCGCGCGTGACGCCGGGCTGATCATCGACCAGCGCCAGCCGCTTGCCGACAATGCGGTTAAACAGCGTGGATTTGCCGACATTGGGCCGCCCGATAATGACGACTTGGGGAATGAGGCGCGGTTTCATGCTGGGCAGGTGGCCGCTGGTGCGACGCTATGCAAGCGCGATCTTACCAGCTTCCGGTATTCTCCATGCTAGCCCAAGGCTCCTCGGGCGGCAAATTGCCTTCCTGAAGCAGTTCGATACTGATCCCGTCAGGCGTTTTGACAAAGGCCATATGCCCATCGCGCGGAGGGCGCAGGATCGTCACCCCGGCTTCGGCAAGCCGTTGGCAAGTCTCGTAAATATTGTCGACCCGGTAAGCGAGATGGCCGAAATTGCGCCCGCCGTCATAGCTCTCGCCCGCGGTGCCGTCTGCGGGCGGCCAATTGTAGGTCAGCTCAACCTCGGCCAGATTTTCCTGTCCCGGCGCTGCCAGAAAGACTAGCGTGAAGCGCCCCTTTTCGCTGTCGAAGCGGCGCGTTTCCCTGACGCCGATAAGTTCGAAAAAGGCGATCGTCGCGTCGAGATCGGTCACGCGGATCATGGTGTGAAGATATTTGGTCATCGGCTCAGGCTCCGTTCGTCGCTGTTCAAGCACGGTTCACCGCTGGATGCATAGGCGGCAAGACAGTCACGGCGCCTCCAACGGAGTTTTATGATGTCTCACGATAGCCAGTTCGATACTGACCCGGCCACCATTTTCTGGCGCAGGCCGGAGAATAAGGCGCTGATACTTGCTGCAGGCGTGCTCTCGCTGGGTGTTGTCGCGGGCGGTTATCTGCTTGGGGATGGCCTGCTGCGCGCGAAGATGGCGGACCGTGCGGTGACCGTGCGCGGTCTGGCCGAGCGCGATGTCATGGCCGATCTGGCGACCTGGACGATTTCCTATTCCGCCACCACCACCGATCTTGCGAGCGCGCAGGCGAGCGTCGATGAGGATAGCGATGCGCTGG
>DAIQNS010000049.1:0-11994 GCA_036788315.1 Alteraurantiacibacter sp.
TCGGTGAGCGCCAAGACCGACCTTCTGGTCGCCGGGCCGGGCGCAGGATCGAAGTTGAAGAAGGCTGCCGAACTGGGCATTGAAGTGATCGACGAGGCGGGCTGGGCTGCCATCGTGGAGGAGGCGGGGTGAGACAATGGGGGCCAAGATTAGCGAGCAAGGGCGCGCAGGTTTTCTAGCCAAATTGATGCGCGATCTGGAATCGCCGCGCGAAGTGCGACGCTTCGGCAGCGGCTGGTTCGCGGGCTTCTTCGCGCTGCTGCTTGCGATCAGCGGCGCCTTGATGGTGATAGCCCTGCGCTATCCCGGCTGGTTTGCGACGCCCGAGCTGGAAATCGTCAAGAACTGGGGCGGCTTTCGTCCGCTGATCCATATCCAGCTTCTCGCGAGTTACGCGCTTGCACTGCTCAGTCTCCTCCTGCGCCCGCGCAAAGTTCTGGGCACCACCGCGCTCGTCATCGGCATTGCGGCCACCTTGCTCGGCGGCGCGAATGTCCAGCCCGATGAGGCGCGCGGCTGGGGCATTTTCTTCGGTCTGGATTTCTTCATCGTCAACCTGCTGGCAACAGGCTTCATGTTCGCCCCGCTCGAGCGGCTGAAACCCCACCGCCGCGAGCAGCGCCTGTTCCGGCAGGAATGGCGCGAGGATCTGTTCTATTTCCTTGTCAGCACGATGTTCGTGCAGATGCTGACATTCCTCACGCTGGCGCCTTCGAGCGTGGTGAACGCCAATACGAGCCATTGGGAAGCGTTCCGGGCCGGAGTTGCCGGTCTACCGTGGCTGGTGCAATTCGTGATCGTGCTGGTGGCTTCCGACATGGCGCAATACTGGTATCACCGGCTGTTCCACAAGGTGCCCTTCCTGTGGGGCTTTCATGCCGTGCATCACAGCGCGAAATCGATGGACTGGCTCGCCGGATCGCGCATGCATTTCGTCGAGGTCATCCTGCTGCGCGCGGTGACGTCGCTGCCGCTTTTCACGCTCGGGTTCAGCCCCTCGGTGATGCAGGCCTATCTCGGGTTCATTTTCATCTGGTCTTCGCTGTTACACGCCAATATCGGCGGCAATCTGAACCTTGTGGGGCACTGGCTCGCAACGCCGCGTTTTCATCATTGGCATCATGGGCTGGAAAAGGAGGCATTCGATGTCAATTTTGCGATCCATTTCCCGTGGATCGACAAGCTGTTTGGCACCTTCCATCTGCCGCCTGACCGCTGGCCGGAAAATTATGGCGTCCCCGAAGAAGTGCCGCGCGGCTATCTGGCGCAGCTCGCCTATCCCTTCCGGCGCAAACAGCCAGCGCCTCCTGAAACGTAAAGGCAGGACGCCAAGCGCCTCAGTCGTTCGGCATCAGATGTATTTCGCGCACTGACGCAGTTCCAGGCTGCTCCAGCGCGAAGAGTACCGCATTGGCAATATCCTCGGCCTGCAATTTGCTCGGCTTGGGCTCATCGAAGAATTCGGTGTTGACCATGCCCGGGGTGATGATGGTGCAGCGCCCGCCCCATTCGCGCATTTCTTCAGCCAGATTGCCGGCAAAGCCCTGCACGAACCATTTGGATGCGCTGTAAACCGATCCCTTGAAATGCTCGCGTCCGGCCTTGGAGCCTGTGACAACGAAGTGGCCCTTGGTCTTCTTCAATTCCGGGATTGCGGCATGCGCTGCGTAGAGCACAGCGAGGATGTTGAGGTGGACCATCTTGTGCCAATCATCAGGGTTACCCGCTTCGATGCCCGGTCTATCGGTGCCGCAGCCTGCATTGGCGAAGCATGCATCAAGCTGGCCGAATTTGTCGACCGTTTGCGTTATCGCCTCGGACAATGCGGCCCGGTCTGTCACATCGCAGGTGACTGGGAGAGCCGCAGGGCCAATGCTCGCGGCAATGTCCTCCAGCTTGTCGCCAGAGCGGGCGAGCAAGGCGACATTCCAGCCAGCCTTGGCGGCTGATCTCGCAGTTGCTGCGCCAATGCCCGAGGAAGCGCCGGTGATAAGGAGTGTCTTGGCCATGTTTGTCGTGCCCTTTGTATGCCTGTTCGAGAATCAAAGGTCTGGCAGCGCGTCATGGTTCCGAAAGAGCGTCAATCGGCCGGCTTGGGAATCCATTTCATGACGCCGCCGGCAAAAGGCGTCCATGATCCCATGGCAATTCCGGCTTCGGCCAGCACATCGCCAACCCAGCTGTTGCAGGTGGTGACGAGCGTATATGTGCCGGTTGCATGGTAATAGGCGGCATCGGGATCGGTGCCGGGCAGGGCCTCGCGCCTGTGCCCCGGCGGGACATCGGGAAGCCCTGCGACAATCGCCTCGACCAATGTGCGATATTGCTCCTCGCTGATGCGCAAGGGGCGGTGATAGGTGCTTGGGGCAGGGCGCACATAAGGGGCGACCCGCATCACCGGATCGCCGCCTACCGTGGCAATACGCAAGACCGTGCCGGGCTTCAGATCGCTCCACTCGGGCACATTGAGAAAGACCTCGCGCTCGCCCCAGCCAATCGCCAGATGCGTCGGTAGCAAGCCATCGCTGCGCGGCTTGGCCATATGCGGGAAAGTGGCGCGCCAGTCCTTGAGATGGTTGGCGACAGGCACCACGATCCCGGTGTGCGTGCCGTTGGTTTCCACCATGATCTCGATGCCGCTTTCGGGCGGCTGCCAGTCGGCATTTTCGGGAATGGAACTGCCCGCCCATCCCGCGAGTGGGAAGCCGATCACCAGCAGCGCAAAGGCCGCCAGCGCCGCAAGCGCGGTGCGCTTCAGCCGCGATGCCGTTTTCTGAGCCACAGGATCGTCCAATCCCCGTTCACCAATTCCCGCTGCAATAGCATACCTGCCCGAAAATACGCCTGCGTGACATCCTGCGCCTGGGTATTGAGCAGGCCCGCGAGCACGACCGAACCGCGGGGCGCGAGGACACTGGCAAAATCCTGCGCCATCGCGATCAGCGGCGCGGCGAGGATATTGGCGATGATGAGATTATAGGGCGCCCGTCCTATCAGTGCAGGATCGGCAAGGCCATCGGCGATCACCATATGCAATTGGCCGGGGCCAGTGCCGCCAGCGATGCCGTTCAATTCCATGTTCCCGGCGACCGCAGGCGCGCACACCGGGTCGATATCGCTCGCGGTCAGGCGCGCGCGTGGCCACAGCTTCCCGGCGGCAAAAGCGAGCAGTCCCGTACCGGTGCCGACATCGATCACATTGCGCGCCGTGATCCCGGCGGTCTGCATCTCATCGAGCATCGCAAGGCACCCGGCGGTGGTGGCATGCTGCCCGGTGCCAAAGGCCTGCGCTGCAGGAATGCAGAAGCTGGTGAGGGCGGGGTCGGCGCTCGGCGGATGATCGGGCGTGTGGACATAGAAGCGCGCCGAACGAATGGGAGGAGTGCCTTTCTGGCTTTCGAGCAGCCAGTCGGTATCGGGCAGCTTCTGAGCGTTGACCTGCGGTGCAGGCGCATCGAACAGCGCGGCCATGGCCTTCTTCAGCGCGGCGCTGGGCCGTTTTTCGCACCAGCTTTCGAGCGCCCAGATATCGGCGGCCTCGTCGATCTCCTGCCCAGAAATGGGCGTTGCAGCATCCCAGCGCGTCTCGTCCTCCGAGCGGGCGAGCGCGACTTCGATGGCTTCCTTCGTGCCTTGGGCGGAGAGTTTCCAGGTCATCGGGCTTGGGCTGCTTCCTTGGCGAGGCGGGCATCGAGGCGTTCGGTGATCGCGGCGGCGTATTCGGCGCATCGGGGGCCGCCTGAGAGGTCGCCAGCGAGCAATTTGTCGCGCATGCCGCTCGCGGAGGGATGGGGCGTGAGCAGGATATCGCAATCGAGCGCGGCGAGGCGGGCGATGCTCTCGCGGTAGGCGGCGACATATTCGGGATGATCGGAGAAGCGATAATCGTCCGCGCTGACCGGCGTGAGGCTGTCGGCGTAAACGATGGTCTGGCAATCATCGCCCGCGCAGCTTTCCCATTGCCAGCTCATTGCGCCGGGCGTGTGGCCGGGTGTGGGGTGCGCCTTGATGCCAAAGCTGACAAGCAATTCGGCGGCAGGCCTGCTCGTGTATGGCATTGCACTTGCAACGCGTTGCATTGGCTCATGCATCCCGGCCTGCGGATCCACGGGAATGTCGATGCCATAGCCGGGATACGACCGGACAACAGCTTCGCCATAGGCAAGGATATGGGCGGCCAGCTCCGACGTGATCACCGCGCCTCCCGTCGCTGCCTCGATCCTGGCCATTCCGCCGACGTGATCGAAGTGCTCGTGGCTGGTGAGCAGTCCATCGATCTCCTGCAGATCGAATCCGAGCGCAGTCACATTCGCCATCACCACATCGGCTCCGGCTTGGGTCCCGGAATCGATCAATATCAGCCCACCGTCGCCCCTGATCAGGATCGCAGCAATCCCGCAGGTGCCCACGTAATAGCTGTTGCCGTGGATGCGGAAAGGGGGAGCCGGCTTGTCCCAATCGTCCCAATCCTCGCAAGCCTCCGCCCAGGCGAGCCCGCTGGCGGGCGCGGCGAAGGGATCGGGCGCGGGCGTGGCGCATCCGGTTGCAAGGCAAAGGGACAGGATCGCGGCGGACCTACCGGACATAACTCGCTCCATTGGCATCGAGCACCGCGCCCGTCATGCTCTCAGGCGCGTCCAATGCACAGAATACCGCCATCTGCGCAATCTCCTCGGGCTCGGCTACGCGGCCAAGAGGAATATCTTTCAACAGTTCATCGCCGCCCCGGCTCCCCAGATATTCGCCCGCCATTCCGGTATCGGTAAAGCCGGGCGCGATGGCGAAGCTCAATATGCGCTCGGCGGCATAGGCGCGCGCGATGGTCTTGTGCATCGCGAGCATCCCGGCCTTGGCGGCGGCATAATGCCAATGCGCCGGGCTGTCGCCGCGATGCCCGGCGCGGCTGGCGATATGGACCAGCCGCCCGCCATCCCCGCGCTGCTGCATATGACGCACGGCAAAGCGCGAGAGTTGCGCGGCGGCGGTGAGATTGATGCGCAAGCCATCCTCCCACCCGTCGAGCCAATGCAGATCATTGAGAGCAATGGGGTTTTTCGCAAACTTCCCCGCATTGTTGATCAGCACGTCGATCCGTCCGTCGAGCCGCTCGCGCGCTTCGTGCCAGAGCATTTGCGGGGCTATCGACTCGGTGAAATCAGCAGGGATAGTGTCGTCATCCGCGCTGGTGCCCGTGAGCCGAGTCGCTTGCCCCACAACCCGTGCGCCGCGTGCGCGCAGGGCATCCGCAATCGCCGCGCCAATCCCGCGGCTGGTTCCTGTAACAAGGACATGCACCATCGTTTTTGCTTGTAACCTGCGCGCAGCAGACAAGAAAGTCCTGCCACTATGCGAATATACGGTCCAAGGCCCGCTTGCCTCGCGCGCCACAATCGCTAAGTGAGTGGCCACGTATCAACAGGGCGGGACATTCCCATGGCAAACAGGCCGCTATCACCACATCTTGGCATCTGGAAATGGGGCCCGCACATGCTGGTTTCCATTCTGCACCGCATTTGCGGGGACGGGATGGCGATTGTCGGGCTGGGCGTGCTCCTGTGGTGGCTCGGTTCGCTCGCGAGCGGGCCTGAAGCTTACGCGACTTTCAGCGAGCTCATGGGCTCGCCTTTCGGTTATGTCGTGCTGGTCGGCCTCACCTGGGCGTTCTTCACGCATATGACGAGCGGGCTGCGGCACTTCGTGCTCGATGTCGGCGCGGGCTATGAGCTGGATACGAACCGGGCATGGTCGTTTGCTGTGCCGATCATCGCCATTCTACTGACTGCGGGCTTCTGGGCCTTCATCCTGCTCAAATAGGACACTGAACATGGGCAACGGAACTTCCATCGGCCGCGTGCGCGGTCTTGGCGCCGCGGGCGTCGGTCCGCATCACTGGCTGATGCAGCGCTTCACCGCGGTCGGCAATCTGGTCACCGTGCTGTTCCTGCTGATCAGCCTCGCGCTGCTCCCGGATTACAGCTTCGACACCGTGTCACAGTGGCTTTCAAATCCGCTCCCCGCGGTTGCGCTGGCGCTCCTGATCATCTCGGTGTTCTGGCATGCGCGGCTCGGCCTGCAGGTCCTGATCGAGGACTATCTGCATGATCACGGCAGCAAATTCGGCGCGATCCTCGTGCTTAACCTCGCTGTTTTCGCCGGGGCCGGTTTTGGCCTCTTCTGCATTGCCCGCCTTGCGCTGACCGGAGCCGCCTGATGGCCGATACCTACCAAATCAATGGCAATGCATACCCGATTGTCGATCACAGCTATGATGTCGTGGTCGTGGGTGCAGGCGGTTCGGGCCTGCGCGCCACCATGGGCGCTGCCGAAGCGGGCCTGAGAACCGCCAATATCTCGAAGGTTTTCCCCACACGCTCGCATACTGTGGCCGCGCAAGGCGGCATCGCGGCATCCTTGGGCAACAATTCGCCCGATCACTGGTCGTGGCACATGTATGACACCGTCAAGGGTGCCGACTGGCTGGGCGACCAGGATGCGATCGAATATCTTGCGCGCGAAGCTCCCGCCGCAGTTTACGAGCTCGAACACGCCGGCGTGCCCTTCAGCCGCAACGAGGACGGCACGATCTACCAGCGGCCCTTCGGCGGGCATATGCAGAACATGGGTGAAGGCCCGCCGGTGCAGCGCACCTGCGCCGCGGCCGACCGCACCGGGCACGCGATGCTCCATGCGCTCTATCAGCAGAGCCTCAAGTACTCGGCCGATTTCTACATCGAATATTTCGCCATCGATCTGATCATGCGCGGCGGCAGATGCGTCGGCGTGATCGCGATGTGTCTCGATGACGGCACGATCCACCGGTTCCGCTCGCACGGCGTCGTGCTGGCAACAGGCGGCTACGGCCGCTGCTATTACACCGCCACTTCCGCGCACACCTGCACCGGCGATGGCGGCGGCATGGTGCTGCGCGCGGGCCTGCCCTTGCAGGACATGGAATTCGTGCAGTTCCACCCCACCGGCATTTATGGCGCGGGCGTCCTCATCACCGAAGGCGCGCGCGGCGAGGGCGGCTACCTCACCAATTCCGAAGGCGAGCGCTTCATGGAACGCTACGCTCCGTCGGCAAAGGACCTCGCGAGCCGTGATGTCGTCAGCCGCTCGATGGCGCTCGAAATGCGCGAAGGGCGCGGCCACGGGCCCGACGGCGACCATATTCACCTGCATCTCGATCATATCGATCCCAAGGTGCTGGCCGAGCGGCTTCCGGGCATCACCGAAAGCGGCAAGATTTTCGCCGGTGTTGACCTCACGCGCCAGCCGCTCCCGGTCACGCCGACGGTGCATTACAACATGGGCGGGATCCCGTGCAATTATCACGGCGAAGTCGTCACCATCGGCCCCAAGGGGGAGCAGGATCATATCGTACCGGGCCTGTTTGCCGTGGGCGAGGCGGCCTGCGTCTCGGTGCATGGCGCGAACCGTCTGGGCTCGAACTCGCTCATTGACCTTGTGGTATTCGGCCGCGCGACGGGCTTCCGCCTTAAGGAACTGATCACGCCGGGGCAGGCGCACGAGGAACTGCCCAGAGACAGCGCGGATTTCGCGCTCGGAAGGCTCGACCATTTCCGCTACGCCAAAGGCGCGCGCCCGACGGCCGATTTGCGCGCGGAAATGCAGAAGACCATGCAGAAGCACGCCGCCGTTTTCCGCGACAGCGCGCTCATGGCCGAAGGTGTGAGCCTGCTTGCCGAAACGAACAAAGCGATGGCCGATGTTGCCGTGTCGGACCGTTCGCTGATCTGGAATTCGGATCTCATCGAAACGCTCGAGCTCGACAATCTGATGAGCCAGGCGGTGGTCACGATGAATTCGGCGGAAAACCGCAAGGAAAGCCGCGGCGCGCATGCGCATGAGGATTTCCCCGATCGCAACGATGGCGAGTGGATGAAGCACACCATGGCCTGGTTCGAAGGCTGGGGCGGCTCGGGCGGGTTCGGCAAGATCGATTACCGCCCGGTGCACGAATATACGCTCACCGACGATGCGGAGTATATCAAGCCGAAGAAGCGGGTTTACTGAGCCTCGTCTGAAGCGAACACGCGCGGCAGCGATGCATCACAACAGGTTTCCCTGTTGGTGATGGGGCGGCCTGTTGCTGCGGCTATTCGCGGCGTTACCAACGCAGCAGGCGCGGACCGGCGAAATTGCCCAATGCCGCCATCGCCGCGATCGGGAGGCAGTAAAACGCCATCATGTACAGCATCCCGCTGCCCGGACAAAATGGCGCATAGGCGGTCATCGCAACGCCGCCGCCGAACAGTCCGGCAACAATACCCGCGCGGCGCAGGTCGGTTGGCGCCAGCATGCGCACCGCGATGATTGCTCCGCCGAAAGCCAGCGGGCTGAGAATTGTCATCGCCGCAAGGCAGGTCTGCCACGCTTCGCCCGGGAACTCCTGCCGCGTGCTGAGCAAGGCGATGGCAAACAGCGCACTCGTCGCCGCAAAGGGCACAGCCAGCGCAATCAGAGTCCAGCGCGCCTCGCGGCCCGGCCGCCCGAGCAGCCACAGCGCGAGCGGGGCCAGCAGGACGAGCCATAGCGAAAAGCCCCATTTGAACAGCAAGGGCGCAAGCCCCGTGTCGGCATAAGGCGAGAACGCGCCATCGAGCGCCAGCCCCGTCGCCAGCACACACAGGGCCAGCGCGGCCAGTAGCGGAAGGGCAAAACGCGCTGCGCCCGCTCCGTGGCCGGGAGCGCCTTGTGTGGCGAGTGTGCCAATCAGGTCATCGGTACTGGTCATGCCGGTTTGTTCTCATCAACGATTTTCCTGAGTCGGTTCATCCCGCGATGGACGCGCAGCTTCATGGCCGAAAGGCCGATCCCTGCGCGCGCGCTCGCCTCTTCGCCGGTCAGCCCTTCGATATGCGTCATGCGGATGGCCTCGGCCTGCGCGGCAGGCAGTTCGCCGAGCAGAGCAGCGACATCGTGCCCGGCTAGATCATCGGCGGCGACGTGAAAATCCGCCTCATTGTCGAGCACGATCGGGCTGCGCCCGCGCCTGCGCCAATGGTCGATCAGCTTGTATCCGGCAATCGCGCGCAGCCACGGCCCCACCGGACGCCCCGGATCGAGCGTGTGGTGCTTTTCATGGCACGCGATCAGCACTTCCTGCACAATATCCTCCAACTCGCCATCGCTGCCGATCTTGCGCGCCAATTGCCTGCGCACGACAATCGCCACCTCGGCGAGAAATTCGCGATACGCCCGCTTGTCCCCCTCTCGCGTGCGTGCGATCAGAAGATCAAGCTGGCTGCCGGTATGATCCTGGCTCTTGTGCATTCGTCTCGCTTTCGCGCCGGGTTACACCATCGCCGCGCGCAAATATCCAGCGCCAATTGCGCGCCGGGCAAAGGGGTTCATAGCCCATTCAGATTACAGACGTAATCGTGAGCTTGACAGGCGCATGTTCAAGACCTGTCTGAGCGGGAGGCTGATGTGAAGGCGAGGGCAGGAGCGGGTACCGGGGCAGCGAAGCCGACCGAGCGGATCAGCGAGGCCGAACATGTTGTTATGGAAGCGCTATGGTGCCGCGCGCCGCAGACTGCATCCGAGATTTGCGCAAGCCTGTGTGTCGAGCGCGGCTGGTCGATCCCCACGGTAAAGACGTTGCTCTCGCGCCTCGTGGCCAAGGGCGCACTCGATACCCAGCCCGAGGGACGCCGCTTCCTCTACACCCCGAAAATCGAGCGTGCCGCCTATGTCGGCGGGGAATCGCGGCGGCTGGTCGACCGGCTGTTCGGCGGCCGCGCCGCGCCGTTGTTTGCGCATCTGGCTGAGAGCGAGGCTCTGACAAGCGAGGACATTGCCGAGATCGAGCAGCTTTTGAAGGCGTTGAAGCAATGAGCGCGCTTGCGGGCCAGTGGCTGCTCGACACCTTCATATATACCGGCCTTCTGATTGCGCTGGTGCTGCTCGTGCGGCGGCAGGTGGCGCAGCTTTTCGGGCCGGGGATCGCTTACGCTCTGTGGGCGCTGCCTTTGCTGCGTCTGGTCATGCCGCCGCTCGTCCTGCCGGCGGGTCTTGCGCCGCTCGCCGTGCCTGTGCCGATTGCGGCTGCCATCGCATCGCAGCCCTCGGGCTTTGGGATTGTTGATGCGTTGTTTGCAGTCTGGCTGGTTGGCGCGCTGGCCTTCCTTGTCTGGCGCGCTTTCGGCTATGCCGAGATGCGCCGCAAGCTGCTGGCCGGAGCGCGCCCGGTGGGTGAAAGCGGCAAAGTGCGCCTTGTCGAGACACCCGGCGCTACTTCGCCGGTGGCATTTGGCATTGTCGACCGCGTTGTCGCTTTGCCACCCGGTTTCATGGCGCAGCATGACCGCGAGGGCCGCGATCTGGCGATTGCGCACGAGATAGCACATCACCGCGGTCACGATCTTCTGGCCAACATCCTCGCCCAGCCGCTGCTCGCGTTGCATTGGTTCAATCCGGTGGCGTGGTGGGGTTGGCGAGCCATGCGGCGCGATCAGGAGGCGGCATGCGATGCGCGGGTGATGGAAGGATGCAGCAAGAGCCAAAGAGCCGCCTATGCGCAGATCATCGCCGGTTTTGCCGCCGGACAGCATCTCGCTCTGGCCGCGCCCATGGCCTGCCCGGTTCGCGGAGAAAAGTCGATCGTCCACCGCTTGCGCAGCCTTTCCATGACGCAGGTGTCCGCGCGCCGCCGCAGGCTGGGCATCGCGGTTCTGACAAGCGCCGTGCTCGCGCTGCCTGCAACCGCTTCGATTGGCTATGCCCAAAGCGAAGTGCGCGATCCGCCGCCTGCTGCGCCGCATCCGTCAGCAAGGCCTGAGACGCCAATTGCTGCTGCACCGCCCACGCCGCCTGCACCACCCTTACAGAGCATCCTCCCGGCGACATCAGAGCCGCTGGTTCTTCCGCAGGCACATGCACAAGGTGCTCCGCCAGTTCCCCCAGTTCCGCCGCTCCCTCCTGCTCCGCCAAAGCCCGAGATTATCACCGCGCAGGCTGAGCGCACCCTCGCATTAGCGCCGGCCCACAAGAGCTTTGCGCAGCTTGAAACAGTGGTCTGGCATGTCACCGTGATGCACAATGGTGGCGAGCGTACAGTCGTTTACCGCTACAGTGCAACGCTGCACCACAGTGGTGCCGGGCCGGAAACAGAAGGCCGCAGGCTGATGCCGGAACCTCCGCGCCAGACGATCTGATGCGCCTATCTCGCGCGACTTCATCGATGATTGCCAGACCGCCTGCACCAGGCGCCGCGCCAGACTAGCTGCTGCCCAATATCTCCTTGTCGCAGGCATTGTCGTCGCCTGACTCAAAGCCAAGCCTCAGGGCAGCCATGCGCTGCTGGCTTGACCCGTGGGTGAAACTTTCCGGGTTCGCCGCGCGTCCGGACTGGGCCATCAACCGGTCATCGCCAATCGCTGATGCGGCGCGCATTCCTTCTTCGAGGTCGCCGCGCTCGACAAGGTTCCGGTTGCGACCGGCCCACACGCCGGCATAGCAATCGGCGTGCAGCTCCATCACCACCTGCAACTGGTTGGAGCGCGAAGGGTTCTGCCGCTGCGCCGCGCGGATCTGCTCGGAAAGGCCGGTGATCGTCTGCACATGGTGGGCATATTCATGCGCCACCACATAGAGCCGCGCGAAATCGCCATTCTCGCCCGCCATGCTGGCAAGCTGATCGTAAAATCGCGTGTCGATATAAATGCCCTGATCGGCGGGGCAATAAAACGGGCCCATCGCGCTTGAGGCTACGCCGCAGCCGGTGCGCTCCTGCCCGCCAGCGAGGAACACCAGCGTCGGCTGCGCGAAGCGGCTCTCGATGCCCGCTTCGCGAAAGCGCGCTTCCCATGTCTGGTTGAGCGAGGCGAGGGCGGCGCAGGTTTCTGTCGCATATTGGTTGTCATCGCAGATTTCCGCCGCGCTTTCGCCGCTGCGCGCAGGGACTTGCTGGCTTGTTGGCGCGCCCTGCATCTGTTCCATCGTGCCGATCATCTGCGCCGGGTCCAGCCC
>DAIQNS010000050.1:0-1329 GCA_036788315.1 Alteraurantiacibacter sp.
GAAGAGCACGGCGAGAAGATCGGCGCCGATCTCAAGGGCGAGATCGAAACCGCAATTGCCGAGGCCAAGACCGCGCTCCAAGGCGAGGACATCGACGCCATGAAAGCCAAGAGCCAGGCGCTGACTGAAGTGGCCATGAAGATGGGCCAGAAGATCTACGAGCAGGAACAGGCCGCTGGTCCCGCTGGTGAAGGTGATGCTGCGCCTGCAGAAGATGCTTCAGACGAGGAAGTTGTCGACGCCGAATTCTCCGAAGTGGATGACGAGAAGAAGGACTGAGCCAAGACATGCACACCATTTGCGCCGCCGGTGATCTGATCATCGGCGGCGCGGTGGCAATGCGAGGGTTTTGAGACCATGTCCGCAACGGAATTCGACTTTTATTCGCTGCTGCAAGTAAGCCGGGACGCCGATGGCGCCACGCTTAAAGCCGCTTACCGAAAACTGGCGATGCAGTATCATCCGGATCGCAATCCCGGGAATGCCGAGGCTGAATCGCGTTTCAAGGCGATCAGTGCTGCCTACGAAGTCCTGAAGGACCCGCAAAAGCGCGCGGCTTATGATCGCTATGGTCATGAGGCATTCACGCAAGGCATGGCGGGCGGCGGCGGTGGCCGCGGCGGACATGGCGACTTCGCTGATATCGGCGATATTTTCGAGACTATCTTTGGCAGCGCCTTTGGCGGCGCGGCCGGAGGCAGGGCGCGGCCAAGGCGCGGTGCGGATTTGCGCTACGATTTGCAGATCGGCCTCGAAGAGGCATTTCACGGCAAGACCGCGCAGATCGAAGTCGAAGTTTCCATGGGCTGCGAGATTTGCGAGGGTTCTGGCGCAGAGCCGGGCACCTCGACGAAGCGATGCCCGACCTGCGGTGGGCATGGGAAAGTGCGCGCGCAGCAAGGGTTGTTCGTTATCGAGCGGCCTTGCCCATCTTGCCATGGCCGCGGCGAAATCATCGAGCGGCCGTGCGGCGCATGCCGCGGCGAGGGGCGCACCGACCAGGTGCAGACACTCGAAGTTGAAATTCCTCCCGGCGTCGACAATGGCACGCGCATCCGCCTGACAGGCAAGGGCGAAGCTGGTCCGCAAGGCGCGCCGCCGGGCGATCTGTATATTTTCATCCATCTCAAACAGCATTCGGTGTTCGAGCGTGAGGGCACTTCACTGTTCACGCGCGTGCCGGTAAGTTTCACTACCGCAGCGCTCGGCGAGACAATCCGGATTCCCGGTCTGGACGGCGATGTCCATGAAATCGAAATACCCGCCGGTATCCAGTCCGGCCGCCAACTGCGCAAACGCGGAGGCGGAATGCCGGTGCTGCAAGGGCGC
>DAIQNS010000050.1:1339-5123 GCA_036788315.1 Alteraurantiacibacter sp.
GAAGGAAATTCTGCGCGAATTTCGCGAAACCGAAACCGGCGACGAATGCCCCGAAAGCCGCGGCTTCTTCGACCGATTGAAGGATGTATTTGGCGGTTAGCAGGCCTGCTGTGAGCTTGGTGAATTAGCCCAGCCGCGCGAGGATTTCCTTGCGCAAATTCTGGACGAGCGCCTTGTCGCAAACCTGCTGCGCTTCCTCTTCGTCGCAGATCGCGAGGAAAATGCTGCGCTTGATCGAGGACATCGCTGCCTCATCATAGCCGTCAGGGACCGTCGAGCACACCAGATCGACCATCCGTTCAGCCCCGTGCAAACGGCCCCACAGATAATCGTTCTCGCGGTAGAAGCGGCTGAAGAATGCGCCGAAATTGAAGAATTCGATGCCGCGCAAAGTCGCGCTCGTGCCGCCCTGACGGATCGAAAGAGCATCCTCGGGGCTGATCCGATCGACCTTCACAGGGTCGAATTCGGTCAGCCGCTCATTGCGCAATAGCGGCAGCGTCGCGACATCGTAAAAGGGGAAGCCGAGGTAGGTCAATTGCACTCTGCGGCGCAGGGGTTTGTCCATCTGCTCCAATGCTTCGGCGAGTATCCGCTCCGCTTCTGCATCAACTTCGGGCAGCAGCCTGCGCGTCGCCAGGGCATCTAGAACCGCGCCCGGATCGCTCATGACAAGTGCTGCAATCGCTGGGAAATCATTGCCGAGTGCAGCGGTTGTATCGCGCTCATAATAAAGCGCGAGGGTCTTGTAGACAGCTTCGCGTGCCTGTTCGACGCCGTCGTCGGGGAAATCGGGATCGGCATCCCATTCGCGCGACAGCCGCCTTGCCAGCAGCCGCAGGCGACGCACTCTGAAGGCGATATCGTGCGCGCGCATGAAAGCAATTGCCTGCTCGGATGCCCCTCCACCCGCATCGGCCAGCGAGCGCAAGCCCCGAGCATCGAGTTCCTGCCGCAGGCGCATTCTGATCGGCTCTGGATCGGAGAGCTCGGCTTCGGGAAGCGCGGCAAAGATCAGTTCCGAAAGCCGCTCGACAATGCCGACCATTTTCGCCTGCGCATAGGAATGGAAAGCATATCCCGCGTTCTGTGCTGCTGCTTGCTGCGCCCGCGCGCGCCAGTTGGCGAGCCGTCTAGGCGTGGGGCGGTCGAGAAACAGCGTGCGTCCGAACAGTTTTTCGACTGCGCTTTCCACCTCGGGCCGCAAGGCTGCGACAATATCGCGCAGATTTGCAGCTTCGCGCGATTGCGCTTCAAGCACTTCGAGATTGTCGCGGATCGGCTGTTCGCGCGGGATTGTGGAGAGCGAGCCGAAGATGGCCGGGAAGAAGCCTACCGGCTTTGCCAGATCGCGCTCGAGCGCGCCGCCGCGGTCTGGCCTGGGGTCGATATAAACAAACCTGCGATCGACCTCGCGCTGCGCCGGTCGCGCGGAGAGGCCAGCCATTGCTCCTGCAAAAGGGGCGTTAACCAGCACCGAGCCGTCGATGAGCGAGACGTGCTCTGCATTACCATCCGCATATTGGATCGGCATGATGCGTTTGATGAATTCGGTCCGGTTGTCCCATGGAGCGGCGCCTTCCTCGCTGCCTAGGGCATCGATCTCGGCCAGACGCAGCGCGGGAAATGCGCCGGGAAAACTTGCCGTCGCGCGCGCGGCCAACGTCAGTTCGTAAGGATGT
This sequence comes from Alteraurantiacibacter sp., assembly GCA_036788315.1. GTDB lineage: Bacteria > Pseudomonadota > Alphaproteobacteria > Sphingomonadales > Sphingomonadaceae > Alteraurantiacibacter. The sequence continues at coordinate 3,022 of DAIQNS010000050.1, forward strand.
GCAAGTTGCCCCCCGGGGCTTGCGGGCGTCGGCGCGCGAAATCCGATCGGCAGGCGGTGCTCGCTTTCCTCCACAACTCTGGGCGAGTTGAGCCGCAGCATCTCGCGGTGGCCGCGAAAATCGGTTGCGGTCACAAGCAGGTCGAGCGGATGGCCCGGCGGCAACAGGGGCGCAGTTGTCTCGCCCTCACGCATTGCGGTCAGCGCATTGTTGATCAGGCGCGAGAAGCCCGGCCCCGAGAATGGCGGCTCGAACCAGCGTGAGCGGATCAGCATCGAGACCTTACCGCGCACTTCCTCGCGCGTTTCGGCAGCTACGCTTTCGCTGACCATGTTGCCCGGGCGGCGCAACAGCCACCACACCAGCGGCATTGCCCAGACCTTGGCTGCGCGCGAGAATGGCCGCGCCGCGGGGTCGAGCAATTTCTCGACATCGGCGTTTTCCAGCCACAATTCCGTCAGCGGCTCGAGGCTCTGGCCCGAGAACAGCGCCTGCGCGAGGAAAACGGCGTTGATCCCGCCTGCGCTCGCGCCGGTGAGGATATCGGGAAGAACGCGCAATCGCAGCTGATGCTTTTGCTCTATGTCACCCAGCAGGTCGCGGTACGCGCGCTCGACCGGCGCCTGGGCCATTTCTCCGGCATGGAAGGATCGGCTCGCGCGCGCGAGCTTCCAGATCTCCTTGGTGACGCCGTGCATGTAAACGGCAAGGCTCACGCCGCCATAGCATACCAGCGCAATTCTCAGTTCTTTCTGCCGCATCGCGCATAGAGATGGCAGATGGCGGCGCGGGTTTCCAGCACGATGGCACGGGCGGGCTTGCGTTCCTTTTCTGTTCTGATTATCGCGGGTTCCATGGCCAAGCCCAAAAGACGCTACATCTGCACCGCATGCGGCTCTGTCTCCACCCGCTGGCAGGGGCAATGTCCCGATTGTCTTGAATGGAACACGCTTGTCGAAGAAGCGGCGGAAACCAAATTCACCGCGCGGCATGATTTGTCGAGCGGCGGGCGCGCGATCCGCTTTGAATCGCTTGATGCGCCCACAAGACCGCTCGCGCGCCGCACCACGGGTCTGGCGGAATTCGACCGGGCGCTGGGCGGTGGTATTGTGCCGGGTTCGGCCATTCTGATGGGCGGGGAGCCGGGTATCGGCAAATCGACGCTGCTGTTGCAGGCCGCGGCCGCGATTGCCCATGCTGGCGGCGAAGTCGTTTATGTCAGCGGCGAGGAAGCGACCGGGCAGGTACGCATGCGCGCCGTGAGGTTGGGTGTCGCCGATGCGCCCTTGCGGCTCGCCTCTGCCACGTCTGTACGCGATATCCTCACCAGTCTGGGGCAGGGCGATCCGCCTGCACTTCTGGTGGTGGATTCGATCCAGACCATGCATTCCGACCAGATCGAAGGCGCGCCCGGCACTGTCAGCCAGGTGCGCGCTTCGGCGTTTGAACTCATTCGCTTCGCCAAGGAGAAAGGCACCTGTCTGGTGCTGGTCGGCCATGTCACCAAGGATGGCAACATCGCCGGCCCGCGTGTGCTGGAGCACATGGTCGATACGGTGATGAGTTTCGAGGGGGAAAGGAGCCATCAGTACCGGATCCTGCGCTGCCTCAAGAACCGGTTCGGCGCTGTGGACGAGATCGGCGTTTTCGCGATGCAAAGCGAAGGGCTCGCGCAAGTTTCCAATCCTTCCTCGCTGTTCCTTTCAGGCCGCGATGAACCCATGGCGGGCAGCGCGGTTTTTCCCGCGATCGAGGGGACGCGCCCTGTGCTGGTGGAAATCCAGGCGCTGATCGTGCGCTTGCAATCGGGCGCCACGCCGCGCCGGGCGGTGGTGGGCTGGGACAGTGGTCGGCTTGCCATGTTGCTTGCCGTGCTCGAAGCGCGCTGCGGCCTCAGTTTCTCGACTGCCGAAGTCTATCTCAATGTGGCCGGCGGCTACCGGCTCAGTGATCCGGCGGCGGACCTTGCCGTTGCCGCCGCGCTTGTCTCGGCGCTTGCCGACAAACCCTTGGCGCAGGACGCCATCTGGCTTGGTGAAATTTCCTTGTCGGGAGAAATCCGCCCGGTCGCCCACGCAGGGCTGCGCTTGCGCGAGGCTGCA
>DAIQNS010000050.1:5133-11966 GCA_036788315.1 Alteraurantiacibacter sp.
TGCAAAGTTGGGATTTGCCAGCGGCGTCGGCCCCGAACTTGCAGGCAGCGAGGCCTCGGGATTGCGCTATGCATCTGTTGGCGGTGTTGCAGCACTCGTTGACCGGGTGGTGGGCGCAGCATAGAGATTGGGCGCCATGACTGCGTTCGATCTTATTGTTCTGTTGATCCTTGGCACCGCTGCCAGCGGCGGATTTTTTCGTGGCTTTGTACAAGAGGTACTCTCGCTTGCCGCCTGGGCGCTGGCCGTGCTCGCGATTCGATATCTGCACACCGATCTCACAGCCGCACTGTTCGATTTCATGGGCTCTCCTGCCAGCGCGGCAATTCTGGCTTTTGCCCTGCTGTTGCTGATCCCTTACGCGGGCATGAAACTCATCGCCAATGTGGCCGGGCGCAGCTCGCGCACTTCGGTTCTGGGGCCGGTCGACCGGGTGTTGGGCTTCGGCTTTGGCGCAATCAAGGGCATGGTCATCGTGGTCATGGCTTTCTCGCTGTTGGTGCTGGGCTACGACACCGTCTGGGGCGCGAAAGGCCGTCCGGTCTGGATTGCCGAAGCGCGCAGTTATCAATTGGTCGATGCCGGTTCCAAGGCCATGGTACAGCTCATTGCCGAACGCCGGGCACGGTTGAACGGCGAGAGTGGTAGCGATCCCGGAATTGCCGAATGAGCACGGAAAAACTCTACACCCCGCAATTGCTCGCAGCCGCGATGGACTTGGCGAACTATCCCCCCATCGAGACCGCGCTGCTCCACGGCGAGGCGCGCTCGCCCACTTGCGGGTCGAGCGTGGCGGTCGATCTTTTTCTCGACGAAGAAGAGCGGATCGAGCGCATTGGCCTGAAAGTTACCGCCTGCGCAATCGGTCAAGGTTCGGCGGCTATCCTGGCACGCCATGCGCCGGGCAAATTGCCTGAGGAAATCCGCGCCGCAGCGGAAAGCATGGCGGCATGGCTTGCGGAAGAAGGGCCTGCGCCGATCTGGCCGGAGCTTGCCATGATCGCCCCGGCGCGTGACTATCGCGCGCGCCATGGCGCGATGCTCGCGCCGTGGAGGGCGGCAATTGCCGCTCTTTCCAGCGCTGCTGCATCGCGCTAAGCGCAAAGAAACGCGGGTCAACAGGGGGACGGGCATGGCGACAAGCCAGGCAGGGACGGTGCATCAACCAAGCAAGAAGGAAGTGCGGCTTGTCATCGCTGCAAGCTCTGCGGGGACCGTTTTCGAATGGTATGATTTCTTCATCTACGGCACGCTCGCCTATATTCTGAAAGACGTCTTCTACGCGACCGACAATGAAACGCTCGGCTTGCTGCTTGTCTGGTCGACCTTTGCCATCGGCTTTGCCTTCAGGCCAATCGGTGCGATCCTGTTCGGCTATCTGGGCGACCGGCTGGGGCGCAAGTACACCTTCCTTGTCACTGTCACCTTGATGGGCATTGCGACAGCAGGCGTGGGCATGATCCCGAGCGTTGCGACCATAGGAATTGCCGCTCCGATCATCATTATCCTCTTGCGCATTGCGCAGGGCCTTGCGCTTGGCGGCGAATATGGCGGCGCGGCCATCTATGTCGCGGAACATGCCCCGCCCGAGAAGCGCGGCTATTACACCAGCTTTATCCAAGCGAGCGTTGCCGGCGGTTTCGTTCTCTCGATTGCGGTCGTGATTGCCTGCCGCGCTCTCATTCCCGAAGACGATTTCCTTGCTTGGGGCTGGCGCATTCCCTTTCTGCTTTCAATCATCTTGCTCGGAATTTCGCTGTGGATGCGGCTCAAATTGTCGGAAAGCCCGGTGTTCAAGGCGATGAAGGAAGCGGGCGAGACATCGGCCAATCCGTTCAAGGAAAGCCTCACCTACCCTGGCAATCCGCGCCGCATCTTTGTTGCTCTGTTCGGCATCACCGGCATTCTGACGACCATCTGGTACACCGCCTTCTTCTCGGGCCTGTCGTTCCTGCGCGGGCCGATGCGCGTCGAGCCCGAACTCGTTGAATGGATGCTGCTGATTGCAGGGACCATTGCGATGAGTTTCTATATTTTTGTGGGCAAATGGTCCGACCGCGTGGGGCGCAAGAAACCTATCATCGTTGGCGCAGTAATTACGCTGTTGACGCTGTTTCCAAGTTTCTGGCTCATGGGTGCGCTGGCAAATCCTGGTCTCGCTCAGGCCGCGCAGGATCGCCCGGTGATCGTATCGGGCCCCGAATGCGCGACCGATCCGTTTGCCGAAATGTTCGACCGTGAACAGACGCGTTGTGGCAAAGTTCTTGAAACGCTGACCGCTTCGGGAGTGACCTATTCGGTCATCGACGCGCGGGAATTGAGCGTGAGCGTTGGCGGCGTGCCGGTAGCGATCGAACAGGCTTGGTTCGACGATGGTGCCGCGCGCCGTGACGGCTTTCAGGCTGCCCTCACGCAGCAGGGCTTCGATTTCAGCCCGCATACGCCCACTTTTGCCAATGTGCTTGGGATTATTGGCGTTTTGCTCTTCCTCGGCTTCCTCTCGGCCTTGACATATGGGCCGGTTGCCGCGCTTTTGTCCGAGATGTTTCCGACCAAGATCCGCTATAGCTCGATGTCGATCCCCTATCATATCGGGGCGGGCTATCTTGGCGGTTTCCTCCCGCTCATCGCCGGCTTTATCGTCGCGCGCACGGGCGATCTTTATGCGGGCTTGTGGTACACGATGGTCGTAGTCGGTTTCGGTCTGATCGTCGCCTGGTTCGGCCTTCCGGGCGGCCCCCCGCGCGATTTCGCCGATGACCCTGCCTGAATTGCCGCCAGCAAGCCTGCGCCTGCGGATCGACCGTGAAGCGCTTGCGGCGAATTGGCGCACGCTTGATCGCATGTCGGGCAGGGCATCCGCTGGTGCCGCAGTGAAGGCTGAAGGTTATGGCATCGGCATTGATATCGTGATGCCGGTGCTTGTCGCAGCAGGCGCGACCCGCTTCTTCGTCGCGCATTGGAGCGAAGTGCCCGGCGTGCTGGCCTATGCGCCTGCGCATTCCATTGCGGTCTTGCATGGGGTCGCGAATGCACAAGAGGCCGCTTGGGCCCGCGCGAGCGGAGTGCGTCCCGTGCTCAACAGCGCGCATCAGATCGGGATATGGCGCGATGCTGGCGCCGGGCCATGCCATGTGATGATCGATACAGGGATCAACCGGCTCGGCTGCCCGATCCGAGATTGCGCGCAATTGGCGGGTGGCCTCGAGATCGAGATACTCATGTCGCATCTCGCCTCCGCCGATGAGGACACCGATCAGAACGCAAGCCAGCTTGCGCTTTTCGCGGAAGCGGCGCGAACCATCGACGCGGCGCAATACAGCCTTGCGAACAGTGCCGGGATTGCGCTTGGCGAGAAGTACCATTTCGATGTGACGCGGCCCGGCTTATCGCTCTACGGCGGCATTGCGCGGCCCGAGCTTGAAAGCGCCATCAAGCAGGTCGTTTATCCCGAGGCGGCCATCCTGCAACTGCGCGACCTCAGCGCGGGCGACATGGTGGGCTATAATGCACGGTTCACCGCTCCTGCCCCGATGCGCGTGGCCACCGTCTCGATCGGGTATGCCGATGGTTTTCTGCGCTCATGGGCTGGCAAAGGTGCGCTGCAGCATGACGGGCGCAGCCTGCCAGTGCTAGGCCGGGTGTCGATGGACATGGTGATTGTCGATTGCACAGGCGCGCCAGACGTGCGGGAAGGTGACCTTCTGGGTGTTCCCTATTCGCTACCTGCCGCCTCGCGCGCTTCGGGTCTTTCGCAATATGAACTGCTTACGCTGCTGGGCCACCGGTTTTCGCGGTAAGCTTATCCTTCCGTTTGCCATGTGTATGCTGCAAGTGCTAAGGCGATTGGGTCGCAGCAATGGAGAATAAGCCGGGGATGTCCGTCAAATCGGCCGAGGGTGATAAGCCCATCATTATCAAGAAGTACGCCAACCGGCGTCTCTACAACACGCATTCTTCGAGCTATATCACGCTTGACGACCTGGCGCAGATGACCCGCCACGGTGTGGATTTCCAGGTTCTGGATGCAAAGACTGGCGGGGATATCACGCACTCCATCCTGACGCAGATCATCATGGAAGAAGAGGCCAATGGCGAGCATATGCTGCCGGTGAGTTTTCTTCGTGAACTCATCGCGATGTATGGCAATTCGGTGCAGGCCATGATGCCCTCCTATCTCGAGGCGTCGATGGACAATTTCCGCACGAACCAGGTCAAGCTTCAGGAAGCGTTCCAGTCGAGCATCGGTACCGAAACCTTTGCCAAGATGGCCGAAACCAACATGGCCATGTTCAAGGCAGCGGCGACCGCTTTCATGCCCGGCGCTGTTCCCGCAGCAAGCGAGGAGGCAAGGGCTAAGGGCTCTGGCGAACTCGACACGCTGAAGGCGCAAATGGCCGAGATGCAGAAAAAGCTCGACAAGCTGGGCGAATAAGGCGCCCGCGAACAAGTTTTCCTTTCGGCTTGGCGCAAGGCTGGCACCGTGGCATGGGCCAGTGCTCATCGCCGCCAGCAGGACGCACCGTACAATGCCCACTATCCGCCACGCTCTCACGACGATGCGCGAGGACGATTTCGCCGCCTGGTATCAGGAGGTCATTTCGGCGGCCGATATGGCCGAGGAATCGGGCGTGCGTGGCTGCATGGTCATCAAGCCATGGGGCTATGGCATCTGGGAGCGGATGCAGCGGCTGCTCGATGACCGGATCAAGGCGGCGGGCGTGCAAAATGCCTACTTTCCCCTGTTTATCCCGCTCGCAAATTTCGAGCGCGAAGCGCGGCACGTCGAAGGTTTTGCCAAGGAAATGGCAGTCGTCACCCATCACCGGCTCATTTCCGATGGCGCGGGCCGACTGATCCCCGATCCGGAAGCCAAGCTGGAAGAGCCGCTGGTTGTGCGGCCAACTTCGGAAACAATTATCGGCGATGCGATGAGCCGATGGGTGCAAAGTTGGCGCGATCTGCCTTTGATGCTCAATCAGTGGGCCAATGTCGTGCGCTGGGAAATGCGCACGCGGATGTTCCTGCGCACCAGCGAATTTCTCTGGCAGGAAGGCCATACTGCGCATGCCGACAAGGGCGATGCCAAGGCCGAAACGATGCGCGCGCTGGAAATGTACCGGGCCTTTGCACAAGAGCAATTGGCGCTGCCCGTCATCGCCGGTGAAAAGCCCGAGAACGAGCGTTTTCCCGGTGCCGAGGAGACATGGTCGATCGAGGCCATGATGCAGGACGGCAAGGCCTTGCAGGCAGGTACCTCGCACTATCTGGGTACCTCTTTCGCTGAGGCGGCGGGCATTCGTTATCAGGACCGTGAGGGCGGTCAGGCGCTGGCGCATACGACCAGTTGGGGCGTATCCACGCGACTGGTTGGTGGTGTGATCATGACCCATGGTGATGATGATGGGCTGAAAGTGCCACCGGCCATCGCGCCTTATCAGGTGGTGATCCTGCCGATGCTTCGCGACAAACCCGAGGACGGCGAACTCATCGCCTATTGCGAGGAATTGCGCAGCGCGCTTGCCGGTTGCTCCGCGCTCGGGGAAGCTGTCAGGGTTCTGCTTGATGCAAAGCCCGGCAAGGCCGCCGCAAAGCGCTGGGACTGGGTTCGCAAGGGCGCGCCGATAATCATCGAAGTCGGTTCGCGCGATATGGAAAACGGCGTCGTCAGTCTGCTGCGCCGCGACCGCTTGTGGGACAACGAAAGCGGGAAGCCGATGTTTGCCCTACCTTCCCGCGAGGAAGCCATCGCAACCATTCCTGCGCTGCTCGAAGAAATGCAGAGCGAAATGTTCGCCGTGGCCGAGGAGCGGCGTGAGGCGAATATCACGCGCGGGATCACGCAGTGGTCGCAGGTCGAGGCGCATTTTGCCGAAGGGCAGGTCTATCCCGGTTGGGTCGAAGTCCAGTGGAGCAGGCCGGGCGGTGCGGGGCTGGAGGCTGTCGAGGAGCAGCTCAAATCGCTCAAGCTCACCTTCCGCAATGTCCCCCTTGGCGCTGCTCCCGCAGATGGCGCATGCATCTTTACGGGCGAACCCGCGGTCGAGAGAATATTGGTGGCCCGCGCCTATTAGGGCAGCTTACTCCATGCCTTTCTCAAGCTCGGACTTGAAGGCGTCTACGTTCACTTCTCGACCGAGGAAATCGGCGATCATGTCCCCTGCAGCGCGCGTTGCGCCCGGGTCAAGCACCTTGCGCCGGTAGTCCATCGCGACTTCGGGATTGTTCACGCCTTCCGCGACAAAGCGGGCATAGAGATCTTCCGCAATCACGCGGGACCAACCATAGGTGTAATAAAAGGCGCTGTAGCCATCGAGATGGCTGAAAGCAGCTTGCATCTGCGATGAGTCGCTCGGCGGAATGAGCGAATATTCGCTGCGCCATGCTCGCGTTGCCGCGCCGAGATCAGCAGGAAGGCCTTCGGAATGAAAGCGCAGCGAGACATTGGTCAAGCCAAGCTGCGCCATCTCGCCCAATCCGCGATTGAAATATCTCACCCGGTTCATCTTTTCAACGAGTTCACGCGGGATCGTCTCGCCCTCGGCATTGACGGCGAAAGTGGCCAGCGTGTCGTAATCATAAACCCATTTTTCGAGCATCTGCGATGGCGCTTCGATGAAATCCCATTCGACCTGGTTGTAGATTTGCCCATACCAGCGCTGATTGCTGCCGAAGATCGCATGCAGCGCATGGCCGAATTCGTGCAGGAAGGTAGTGACCTGCGAATGTTCCATCAGCCCTGTGGCATGGTCGCCTTTGGGCATGTTCTGCACCACGGTGGTGAGCGGCGGCTGGCCGGGTCCGCCGGGATAGAGATGGACGTTGTTGGCATG
>DAIQNS010000051.1:0-11946 GCA_036788315.1 Alteraurantiacibacter sp.
GGCTATCGCGGGGTCGGCTCGGACGTGACCGAGCAGCGCGAAAGTGACGAGAAGATCGCGTATATGGCGCGCTATGACACGCTCACCGGGCTGCCCAATCGCCTGATGCTGACAGAGGCGCTTGCCGATGCGATGCGTTATGCCGAACAGTGGAAGACCCGCTGTGCGTTCCTGATGATCGATCTTGACCGGTTCAAGGCGGTGAACGATTCGCTGGGCCATCAGGTCGGCGACCGTTTGCTTGCGCAGGTCTCGCAGCGACTGTGCAGCGTGCTCACCGAGAACGAGCATGGCGGCCGCCTTGGCGGCGATGAATTTGCCGTCGTGATCCGCGATGCAGGCGGAATGGGCAAAGTGGCGCGCATTGCCGAGGCCATTATCGACACGCTTTCCAAGCCCTACACAGTCGATCAGCATACGCTGTATATCGGCGCGAGCGTAGGGTCCGCGGTCGGGCCGCGCGATGGGCGGACGGTCGAGACTTTGATGCGCAATGCCGATCTGGCTCTGTACCGTTCGAAGGACGAAGGCGGCGGAGTGCACTTTGCCTATATGCCATCGCTTCATGCCGATGCCGAGGAGCGGCGCATCCTCGAATTGTCCTTGCGCGGGGCGATTGGCAAGGACGAGATGGAACTGCACTTCCAGCCCGTGGTCAACGCGATCGGCGAAAGGATCGTCAGTTTCGAGGCGTTGCTGCGCTGGAACAGTGCCGAGCATGGTGCGGTGAGCCCCGGCAAATTCATTCCGCTAGCCGAAGATACGCGGCTGATCGTACCGATCGGCAATTGGGTACTGCATGAGGCGTGCCGCGAGGCTGCGCGCTGGCCCGAGGACATCAAGATCGCGGTCAACGTTTCGGGCGAGCAATTGCTTGAACCCAACTTCTGCAAAATGGTGGTTCAGGCGCTTGCCGACACGGGCCTGCCCGCGCATCGGCTCGAAGTCGAAGTGACCGAAAGCGTGTTCCTGCGTGACGGGCGCACGGCGCGCCAGACGCTTGAAGAGATCATGGCGCTGGGCTGCTCGATTGCGCTTGACGATTTTGGCACCGGCTATTCTTCGCTCGGCTATCTGCGCACGCTGCGCTTCTCGACCATCAAGGTCGATCGCAGCTTCGTGCAAGGTGCAGCGCAGAACAGCCCGGAAAGCATCGCGATTATTCGCGCGGTCGTGGCCATGGCCGACAGCCTGAAAATGACAACCACTGCCGAGGGCGTCGAGGACGGCGATCAGGCGGACATGATCCGCAAGATGGGCTGTACCAAGATCCAGGGCTATTACTTCGGCCGCCCGATGGAAGCTGCCGCAGCACGCCAGCTGATCGCGCGGCGGCAGCAGGCGGCCTGAGCGGCTCCCGCTTAAGAGCGGCGGGTCACGTTAGGCGGACTGCAACATTCCAAGCGCACTTTCGAACAAGGCCCGGCCATCGCTTCCGCCATGCGCCTCCTCGATTGCGCGCTCGGGATGCGGCATCATGCCCAGCACATTGCCCGCAGCATTGAGAATGCCCGCGATGTTGCGCTGCGAACCATTGACGTGCTCGGCATAGCGGAAGGCGACAAGTCCTTCGCCTTCAAGCCGGTCGAGCGTGGCTTCATCGGCGTAATAATTGCCATCGTGATGCGCCACCGGGACGCGGATCGTCTGACCTGCGGTGTAGGCGCGGGTAAACAGGCTCGCGCTGTTTTCGACTTTCAGCGATACGGTGCGGCAGATGAAGGTCTGCCCCGCATTGCGCATCAGCGCGCCGGGCAGAAGGCCGCTTTCGGCAAGGATCTGGAAGCCATTGCACACGCCCAGCACCGGCACGCCGCTATTCGCCGCTGTGATGACACTGCGCATGATCGGACTGTTTGCCGCCATTGCTCCCGAGCGCAGATAGTCGCCATAGGAAAAGCCGCCGGGAAGCGCGATGAAGTCGAGCCGCTCGGGCAAGTCGGCATCGCCGTGCCACACGCGGATCGGCGCCTTGCCCATGATATGCTCAATCGCCACCGCCATGTCGCGGTCGCAATTCGAGCCGGGGAAGGTGATAACGGCGGCGCGCATCAGGCAGCGCCAGCCGTTTCGGGCAGCTTTTCGATGCGGTAATTCTCGATCACCATATTGGCGAGGAGTTTGGTGCACATCTCATCGAGCGCTGCGTCGCTGGTGTTGTCGGCCACGTCCATTTCGATGAAGCGGCCGATGCGGACATCTTCGACCCCGGCAAAGCCAAGCCCTTCGAGCGCATGGTGCACCGCGCGGCCCTGCGGATCGAGGACGCCGGGTTTGAGGCTGACATAGATGCGGACTTTCATCGGGAAAACCTTTCAGCAGGGCGGTTGGTTATCCTGCGAGCCTATGGCGAGCAGGGCCAGCGGACGCAAGTGCAGGCCAGGCTTTAATCCGCTGTTGCGCCCAATTGCGCTGCTTCCTGCGCGCGCGGGAGCACAAGCACCTCGAGCCGCTCCTCGGGCACGAGATAAAGCCTTGCCGCCTGCTGCAGTTGTTCCGCCGTTATCGCCTGCAATTGCGTCTTTCCAGTGAGGAAGCGCTGGATCCTGTCGGGTTGCGACTGCGCGCGGTCGACAAGGCTCATCCAGCCGGCGTTGGTATCGAGCGCATTGTCGTAGCGTTCGAGCAGAGGTTGACGGGCGCGCAGCATCAGATCGGCGCTGGGCGGGGCGGCACGAACCGTTTCGAGCGCGCGCAGCATCGCCTCGCGCGTCGCCTCGACATCGCCCACGTCGACCGCTGACTGCATCGCGAAAATGCCGTAGCCCGGATGAACGCGCGACTGGTTTGCGCCGACCGTAGGCGAGTAGGTCTGACCCAGCTCTTCGCGCAGGATATCAAGCACTTGGAGCCGCATGACAGCGCCGAGCAGACTGAGAACCTGTGAAGCGCGTTGATCGCTGTCATCGCGTGTGGGCCAACTCATGTTGACAATGGCCTGATCATCAGCGCCATCGTGATAGAGCACACGAAGCGAGCGGTCGGCAGTGAAGCTGCGCTCGCGATTGTCGGCATAATCGCGAAACGCCTGCTCGCGCTGCGGCAAGGTGCCAAGCGTTCTGGCGACCATTGCGATCACTTCCGCCTCCTCGAAATCGCCCACGAGTGCGAGTTCCATCGCGCCATTGTCGAAGCGATCTTCGATTGCTTCACGAAGGCGCGCAAAGCTGAGCGCGAGATAATCTTCTTCATCCTGCAGCGAGTGGCGTGGGTCATTGTCCGATCGGATTGCTCCAAGCGAGACCGAAAGCGTGCTTTCGGGCGTGGCAAAGCGGCTCGCATAGAAATTGGCGATGTTGCGCCGGTACTGCACTTCGCCCTCGGGGCGGTATCCGGGATCGGAAATCGCTGCGGTGAACAATTGCAGCTGCATTTCCAGATCGCGCCTCGTGGTCGTCGCAGCGAGGCGGAAGGTCTCCGGAGCAGCGGCGACATCGAGCGAAAGCTGCTTGCCGGCCAGGATGGACTGCAACTGGTCCAGATCATGCGCGCCTAGCCCGCCAACCACCAGCGAGCTGACCATGGCGGTTGCGAGGGGATCATCGCGCGTATCGAGCAGGGAGCCGCCGTCGATATTGAGTTCAAGCGAAATGCGGTCCTGTTGCAGCTCGGTAGGCTTGAGATTGAGCTTGAGGCCATTGGCGAAAGTGAGCTGGCTGATGCCGAGGTCTTCGCTGCGCAGCCACGAGGTGATTGTCCCCGGCGGGCCGAAATCGGTATAGGCAAAGTCGACCTGTTCGGTTTCTTCGCGCGCGGCCATTTCGCGGCCCATGCCTTGCGTCCACGCCGCGCGCAAAGCCTCCTCGCCGCCTTCGGGCGCGGTCCGGCCAGAGAAGCGGATCAGCGGATTTTCCAGCGGAACGATGTCGCGCCGGAGCGCTTCAAGGACAGCGGCGGGGGTGATCTCAGTGCGAAATGCATTGAAGCGTTCGAGCGAACTGGCAGGTGTGGTGGGAATCTGGTCAGTGCCAAGCAGCGCAAGCGCTTCCTGCACATATGCGCCGTTGGGGCGGGTTGCCGCGCCGCTGGCCGATACCTCTATGGCATTGGCCAGATTGGCGACCTGCTCGGCCACTTCGGCCTCGCTGAATCCGAACTCCAGGGCGCGGCGGTATTCTTCCTGCGCTGCGGCGAGCCCGCGCTCCCATTCGCCTTCGGCGGCGGCCACAGTTAGCGAGGTCGTGCGGCCTTCCTCGAACACATTGCTCGTGCCGATGCCCGCGCCGCGGAAAGGCGGATCGCCAAGCCGCGCAAGGCTTTGCATCCGGCGATTGATAATGCCATAGCCGACCCCGCGCAGGATGTTCTCCTGCCGGGTCGCGGCCGTATCGGGCTCGTCACGATAGGGCCCATGGCGACTGACCGCGACGTGTTCGGATAGGGCGGGATCGAGATAGATCGCGGTCGCTCCGGCATAATCGGGATCGAGCGGGCCGAAACCGGGATGCTCGAGCCTGGGCTCGCCTTCCCAATCGCCGAAATGCTCGGCAATGGCGCGTTCCACAGCATCCGCGTCATAATCGCCTACCACGATGATCGCCGCATTTTCAGGGCGATAATACTGGGCCCACAATTCCTTCATGCCCGAGCCTGTGGCGTTCTGGATCGTTTCGATGGTGCCGATGGGAAAGCGCTCGGCAAGGCGTGATCCGGGATAGAGGAAGCCGAAATTATCGACCAGCGCGCGCATCTGGAAGGTGTCGCGCACGCGCCGCTCCGAAAGGATGATGCCCCGCTCGCGCTCAACCGCATCCTCCGCGAAAGTCAGCTCGCTCGCCGTCTCGCGCATCAGCATGAGCGCGGTATCCAGCAGCGCTGGATCGTTACGCGGGAGATCGAGCTTATAGATCGTTTGGTCAAATCCGGTCGAAGCGTTGGTGTCCGCGCCAAAGGCAAGGCCTTCGCGTTCGAGCAGCTTGATCATTTCGCCCTCGGGCAGATTGGTCGATCCGTTGAAGGCCATGTGCTCGATGTAATGTGCCCAGCCTTGCTGGCCCTCGCCTTCCGCTACCGAGCCGAAATCGACCCAGAATTGCACCATGCCCTGCTCGGGAGGCGTGGCGTTGGGCCGGATGATATAGCGCAGGCCATTATCAAGCACGCCGAAGCGATACTGCGGATCAGGCGCCAGATCGCTTTGCGCAAAGGGCCAGACGGCATCGCTGGCGCGCGCGGAGTGGTGCTCGTCGGCCAGCGCCGGAGAAGCGATCAAAGCGAAGGGCAGGGCAAGCGCCAGAAGCAGCGCTGCGATATGGCGGTGGATCATGCCCCCTAAGTGGAGGCGGACACCTTAATCTGCAATTACTTCTTCACCTTGGGGTTCGCGCTTGGCCGCAAACGTGCGCGCTGCGCAGACATGTCCACCACTTCGCCCGGGCCTGCATCATCATCCTGCAACAGGCCGAGGCGCTTGGCGACTTCCTGATAGGCTTCCTGCTCGCCGCCCATGTCGCGGCGGAACCGGTCCTTGTCGAGCTTTTCGCCGGTGTGGAAATCCCACAGGCGGCAATTGTCGGGGCTGATCTCGTCGGCAAGGATCACGCGGCTATAGTCGCCATCGAAAATGCGGCCGAATTCGAGCTTGAAATCAACCAGTTTGATGTCGATCGCGGCGAACATTCCGCACATGAAATCGTTGATACGGATCGCCATGGCGGCAATATCCTGCATCTCTTCATGGCTCGCCCAGTTGAAACACGCGATATGCTCTTCAGCGACCATCGGATCGCCCAGCTCATCGGATTTCAGATAATATTCGATCAGCGTGTGCGGCAGCGGTTCGCCTTCCTCGATGCCCAGGCGCTTGGAAATCGAACCCGCGGCGATATTGCGCACCACGACTTCGAGCGGAATAATTTCCACCTGGCGAACAAGTTGTTCGCGCATATTCAGTCTTCGGATGAAATGCGTGGGAATTCCGATCAGCGCAAGCCGGGTGAAGACATGCTCGCTGATGCGGTTGTTGATCACGCCTTTGCCATTGATTGTACCGCGTTTTTCCGCGTTGAAGGCCGTAGCGTCATCCTTGAAATACTGGATGATCGTGCCCGGTTCGGGGCCTTCATAGAGGATTTTGGCCTTGCCTTCGTAGATCTGGCGACGGCGGGACATGGGCAGGCAACCTTGCAATTGAAACACATACGGCGAAAAGCCAGCGCCCCGGCGGATGAAGCAAAGAAGCTTCACCAGAACCGGGGCGCG
The DNA here is from genome assembly GCA_036788315.1 of Alteraurantiacibacter sp. GTDB lineage: Bacteria > Pseudomonadota > Alphaproteobacteria > Sphingomonadales > Sphingomonadaceae > Alteraurantiacibacter. Next base: position 6,202 of record DAIQNS010000051.1, read on the forward strand.
GGAAGGGGGTCTATACATGCGAAGCACGGCAGGGGCAATTGCCCTTGCGGGCCGGCTTGGCTAGGCGGGCGGCCCAAGAGAGGGAATTTGCGAATGTTTTTTGACGGTAAGGCGGTTTGCGCCGCTGCGATCGCCAGCTGCTTGATGGCATATCCGGCGCTGGCCGAGGAGCATGAGGAAGTAGATATCCTCGTCACCTCGACACGGCAAGGCGCAACCGCGCTAACCGACTATGTCGGCGGCATCACGCTTGTGGACAGCGATGCGCTCGAAGCGCGCAGCTTCAATGATCTCTCCAATCTCAGCCATATCGCGCCCAATGTGACGCTCGATCCGATCGGCACCTTCAAGGGCGTGGCCAATTTCGCGATCCGCGGACTGGGGATCAATTCCTCGATCCCCTCGATCGATCCGGCGGTCGGATTGTTTGTCGACGGGCTCTATATGGGCATCAATGCCGGCACCGTGTTCGATATGCTCGATGTCGAGAAGATCGAGATCCTGCGCGGACCGCAAGGTGTCGCCTTTGGCCGCAATACCACCGGCGGCGCTGTCATGGTGCGCACGGCCGATCCGAGCGAGCAATGGGAAGGGCACGCGCGCCTTTCTGTTGAAGGACCGGTCGATACTGGGCGCGGTGGGCCCATGTGGTCGGCGCGCAGCGTTGTCTCGGGCCCGATTGCTCCGGAGTTTTCGATCCGGCTCGGCGGGCTTTACAGCAACGATCAGGGCTATTTCGAAAACCGCTTCGACGGGCAGAATTTCGGCGGCGGCGAGACGGTCATCGTGCGCGGCGGCCTTGCCTGGCGCGGTGCGGGAGCCTCGATCATCGCCAAGGGCGAATATAGCGAGGCGCATGGCGACGGCGCGCCTGCGCATAACAACGGCCTGTCCGGGCGCGACAATTTCCTGATCGATGTGAACCAGCGCGGCTTCCACGACAGCCAGAGCGGCTTTGTCACGCTGCGCGGCGAAGTCGAATTGGGGCGCGGGACACTGACCAATATCTTCGGCTGGCGGCAGTATGATCTGTCGACGCGCAACGATATCGACTCGACCCCCACACCGATCTTCCAGAGCGATACCGCGACCGCGCAGGAGCAGTTTTCCAACGAACTCACCTATGCTCTCGATCTTGAGGGTATCTCGCTGGTGACCGGGGTTTTCGCTTTCACGCAGGAGGTCGCTTACGACGAATCGCGCGATCTCAGCTTCTTCGGCGCAGACCCGCAATTTGGCGGCGGGCGGCAGGAGCACGATGCGCTCGGCCTGTTTGGCGAGGTGGATGTGCCGCTCAGCAACGCGCTTTCGCTGAAAGCGGGGCTGCGCTGGTCGCATGAGGAAAAAGCGGGCGCGATCACCTATGTCCGGCCGCGTGCGGCATGCTCGGCGATCGCGGGTACCTGCCCGGTCACGGGCGAACGCGTGGCCGATGAGAACAACGGTTTCACCGACAAGCGAAGCTGGTCCTCGCTTTCGCCCCGACTCGTGCTGTCCTACGAAGCGAGCCAGGACACGCTGCTCTACGCTAGCTGGGCACGCGGGCAACGCTCGGGTGGCTACAATCTGCGCATCACGCAGCCCGCGGCGTTCGAGGAAGTGGCTGCTGACCTTGGCTCGCCAGCCTTTGATGAAGAGCGTGTCGACAGTTTCGAACTGGGCGCGAACTGGCAATCGGCGGATGGCAGCGCCATTGTCCGTGCCGCCGCCTTCTGGAGCGCGGTGGACAATCTTCAGCGCGAAGTGAGCCTGCCGAGCGAAACCTCGGGCCTTGCGCAATCGGTCTACAATACCGCCGATGCGCGCATTCTGGGCGGGGAGCTCGAAGCGAGCCTTGAAGCGGGCGAAGGACTGGTGCTGTCCGCGCATGTCGGGCTGGCCGATGCGCAATATCGCGAGGTGTTTCTCGATCTCGACGGCGACGGGGCAATCACCGCGACAGACCGCGCACTGGAATTGCCGCGTGCGCCGAAATGGACCTGGGGGACCAGCGCCAACTGGGAACGACCCCTCTCGGCAAGCATGACCCTAGCGGCCAACATCTTCTTTCAACACCGCAGCCGCGCAGCCTACACAGACAACAACGCGGGCTTCAACGATCCGGTCGACCGTCTCGATGCCTCGCTGGCTCTAGGCTGCGATGCTTGCGGCGTGACGCTGCGCCTGTTCGGCCGCAATCTGCTTGATGAGGTGCAATTCGGCGGGGACACGCAATTGGGCTTTGGGGGCGGGCCGTTTTCGGACGGCGACACCGCGCCTTTCGATCCGGCGCCTGCTGCAGGCACGTTCTCGCCCTTGCTCAAGGGCCGGACTTTGGGGCTGGAGTTGCTGGCCGAATTCTAGCTTTTGGGCGGGCTGTAGGCGGCAAGGAACAGCTCGACCGCCGCTTCGATCCGGCGGCTGTCCATTTCCGCGACTTCGTCCGCGCCGAAGCGGCGTTCCAGATCGCCCATGCCCTTGCATAGCGAGGCGAACTGGTCCGCCGCCAGCGCCGGATCGGGCACGATCAGCTCGCCCTTGTTATGGGCATGAGCGAGGAAAGCGGCAAATTGGGCCGCCATCCGGCGCGGGCCTGCTTCGAGAAAGACAATGCCGATACTCGGGTCGCTATCGGTCTCGGCAGCGATTCGCCGCTCGAACTGGACCATTTCGGGTCGTGAAAGAAACGCGACCATGGCCTTGCCGATCGCGGTCAGGCGGGCGCGAATATCGCCGCCATCAGGGTCGATGGAAAAGAGCCCGCGCAGCTTCTCACATTCTTGCTCAACAGCGGCCTTGAACAGGCCGTGCTTGTCCCCGAAGTGATTGTAAACAGTCACTTTCGAGACGCCAGCGCCCGCTGCCACCTGCTCTATCGCAGTACCCGCAAAGCCATGATCAAAGAAGCTGCGGGCGGCCGCCGCCAGGATCGCCTCGCGCTTGGCCACGTCCATCGGACGGCCCTTGCGCGCGGCATCATCTTCTTGGCTACTTGACAAAGTGAACGGCTCCGTTCATTTAAACGACACCGTTCAGTAATGAGCCAAGACACGCAGAACCGCAACCCCTGAAACCCGAGGCAACGATGCTCTGGATCGCGATCCGCATGCTTACAGGTGACAAGACCAAGTTTTACGGCCTGCTGTTCGGCATTGCCTTCTCGACCCTGCTGATCACGCAGCAATTGACGATTTTCGTCAATCTGATCGAGCGCGGCGGGTCGGGCGTGTTCAACGAGCCGACGGCCGATATCTGGGTGATGGACAAGGTCAGCCGCACGACCGAGGTGGTGTACCCCATGGCATCCACTGCGCTTGACGAGGTGCGCGGCGTGCCCGGAGTTGCCTGGGCGGTGCCGCATCTGCGCGCGCAGGCGACCGTGCGGACCGAGGCGGGCGATCTGGAAGCGGTGGCGATCATCGGTGTCGATGATGCCACGCTCATCGGCCTGCCGCGCGCGCTTGTGGTCGGTAACCGCGATGTTCTCAACCAGCCCGATGCCGTGCTGATCGACGATGTGGGTCTCGTCAATCTGTTTGAAGACGGCCGCGATCCGTTGGGCGTAGAACTGGAACTGAACGATCAGCGCGCGGTGATCCGCGGCGTTGCCGATGCCATTCCCAGCTTCACCAGCCAGGTCACGCTCTACACCAAATATTCGCGCGCCTTGGCGTTTGTACCGGGCACGCGCAACCGGATGACATTCGTGTTGGTGGGCGCTGGCGAGGGCGTCGATCCCGCCGCGCTTGCTGCCCGGATCGAGGAGCAGACCGGCCTGCGCGCCCGCCCGCGCGATCAATTCGCTCGTGACGGGGTCAATTTCATTATCGAGAACACCGGCATTCCGTTGAACTTCGGCATTACCGTTGCACTGGGCTTTGTGGTCGGCGTCGCGATCGTGGGTCTGACTTTCAGCCTGTTCATCCGCGACAACATCAAGCAATTCGGCGCCTTGAAGGCGATTGGCGTGAGCAATGCCAAGATCAGCCGCATGGTGGTCGCGCAGGCATCGCTGGTCGGCTTTGTCGGCTACGCGCTGGGCATATTCGGGACGATGGTCTTCATCTGGGGCTTCAGCGGCAATCCCACGTTCAAGGGCTTCTACATCCCCTGGCAGGTGCCGCTTGTCAGCCTTGTCGCGGTGATCGTGATCCTCGCTTTCACCGGCTGGATCAGCCTGCGCAATGTCCTCAAGACCGAGCCTGCGGCGGTGTTCCGGTGAGCGCGCCCGATGCTTCCATCGCCATCCGCACGCGCGGGGTTGCGCGGGATTTCCAGGCGGGTCAGCAGACCATCCGCGTGCTGCACGGGATCGATCTCGACATCCGTCCCAACGAGATGACCTATCTTGTGGGCGAATCAGGCTCGGGCAAGACCACGCTCATTTCGATCATGTGCGGCATCCTGTGGCCCACCGAAGGCGAAGTCGAAGTCTTCGGCACCGATATCTATGCCCTGAGTGATAGCGAACTCGTCGATTACCGCCTCGCCAACATCGGCTTCATTTTCCAGCAGTACAATCTCATCCCCTCGATTGATGCCGCTTCCAACGCCGCCGTGCCGCTGATCGCACGGGGCATGAACCGCCATGAGGCGCGTGATCGCGCGGTCGAAATGCTGGGCAAGCTCAACATTGCAGATCAGGCCGACAAGCTTCCCAGCCAGCTATCGGGCGGGCAACAGCAGCGTGTGGCGATTTCCCGGGCGCTGGTGCATGAGCCGCGCCTCGTGGTGTGCGACGAGCCAACCGCCGCGCTCGATGCGCGCTCGGGCCGCCGCGTGATGGACCTCCTGCGCGAAGTGGCCGTCGCCGAGGGACGCTCGGTCATCATCGTCACGCACGACAACCGCATTTTTGATCTCGCCGACCGTATCCTCGTGCTCGAGGATGGCCGCATCATTCACGATGGCAAGGATTTGCCAGAGGATCATTGATCCGCTCGCATTGAAGGACACTGCACATGCCAAGAGGTTTCGCGAAATTCAGCCTGTCGCGGCAGGTGCTGCCAGTCATTGCCGTCCTCGCGCTGGTGTTTACCATCGGCTACATCTGGCTCGGCGTGCCCGACCGCACGCTCGAAGCGCCTGCCGCCAATCCGCCGCGCGCTGCGGGCGAGATGGCCGATGCGCCGCGGGTGGCGGGCGCGGGCGTGGTTGAGCCGTCCTCGGAAATTATCGATGTCGGCTCGGCGCTGTCGGGCCTCGTGATGAACGTGCTGGTCGAGCCGGGGCAATTCGTTGCCGCTGGCGCGCCCTTGTTCTTGGTCGACGCGCGCGCGGTGGACGCGCAATTGCGCGAAGCCGAAGCCGCAATGGCAGAAGCCCGCGCAGCCATTCGCGAAGCAGACACCGCGCGCCGCACAGCGCAGCGCCAACTCGACCTGTATGCCGGGATCGACGATGCCGCTGCGATCAGCCGGTCCGAAGTGATCCGCGCCGAGGGCGATGCCAATGCGGCATCCGCACGTCTTGAGGTCGCGCGTGCACGGCTCGCCGCCGCGCAGGCCCGCGCCGCCAGTGCACGCACCGAGCTTGGCCGCCTGACCGTGCGCGCGCCGATCGCGGGCGAAATCCTCGCGGTGAACATCCGTCCGGGAGAATACGTCTCCACGCAAGGCAGCGGTGCGGCCGATTTCATCCGCATGGGCGAGACGCGCCCTTTGCATGTGCGCGTCGATATCGACGAGAGCGAAGTGCCGCGTATCGCGCTGGGCGAGGGCGCCTTTGTCAGCCCGCGCGGCGCTGCGGGGCGGCAGGTCGAGGCCA
>DAIQNS010000052.1:0-11892 GCA_036788315.1 Alteraurantiacibacter sp.
GGTCAGCTTGCCCGGCAGGCGCAGCTTCTTGGCGTTGGTGGCGGTCTTGCGTTTGACTTCGCGCTCGGCCTTGCGACGCAGGCGCTCGTCCATCCGCTCCATCACCGAGCCCAGAAGCGCGCGCCCGCGCTCCATATTGTCAGCAAGGAAATGGTCGAAATGATCGCGCACCGCATTTTCGACAAGCCGGGTAGCTTCGGGCGAAGTCAGGCGATCCTTGGTCTGGCTCTGGAACTGCGGATCGCGGATGAACACGCTGAGCATGATTTCAGAGCCGGTCATCACATCGTCGGCAGTGAGATCCTTGGCCTTCTTCTGCCCGGTCAACTCGCCAAACGCGCGCAGGCCCCGCGTCAGCGCGCTGCGCAGGCCTTGTTCATGCGTGCCGCCATCGGGCGTGGGCACGGTGTTGCAATACCAGCTGGTCGAGCCATCGGACCACAAGGGCCAGGCGATCGCCCATTCGACACGGCCCTTGTCCTCGGCAAAATCCTGACTTCCCGAAAAGAACTCGCTGGTGACGCATTCGCGCGTTCCCACCTGTTCGCGCAAGTGATCGGCGAGCCCGCCGGGGAACTGGAAAGCGGCTTCTTCCGGCACGTCCTCAGAAGCGAGCGGGGCAGCGCACTTCCAGCGGATTTCAACACCGGCAAACAGATAGGCTTTCGAACGGGCTAGCTTGAACAGCCGCGCTGGTTTGAACTGGCGGTCACCGAAAATCTCGGTGTCAGGCGTGAACGCGACCGACGTGCCGCGCCGGTTGGGTGTATCGCCCAGCTTGGTCAGGGGGCCAGTAGGCAGGCCTTTGGAGAAGTCCTGCGCATAGACCTGCTTGTTGCGCGCAACTTCGATATGCGTATCGGACGAGAGCGCATTGACCACCGAGACGCCGACGCCGTGCAAGCCGCCCGAAGTCGCATAAGCCTTGCCTGAAAACTTGCCGCCCGAGTGCAGCGTGGTGAGGATAACTTCGAGCGTCGATTTGCCGGGAAATTTCGGATGCTCGTCCACCGGAATGCCGCGACCATTGTCCGTTATGGTCAGCCGGTTGCCTTCGCCCAGTATCATCTCGATGCGGCTTGCATGGCCTGCCACCGCTTCGTCCATGGCATTGTCGAGAACTTCAGCGGCAAGATGATGCAGCGCGCGGTCGTCCGTGCCGCCGATATACATGCCGGGCCGCCGCCGCACGGGTTCGAGGCCTTCGAGCACCTCGATGGAACTGGAATCGTAATCTCCGCCCGATGCGGGCATGGCCTTGAACAGATCATCGCTCATGGGTGAGGCTATAGAGCCTGAAATTCGCTCCTCACAAGCGCGCTGCGTAGCTTATCCGCCGCTTGCGCCTGGATTCGATAATCATCCGCCCAAGCCGGCTCAGAACCTAGTGGGAGCCGGGCTGACGACGGAGATATTCCCATCTTCGACTTCGCGCACTTCCATGGCCCGTTCACCTACGCCGCCGCTGCGGAAGCGGAATGCGCCATCGACGCCCAGAAAGCCCTCGTCAGAAAACATCACTCTGGTGGGAAAATTCGTACCCACGCGCCAGTCGCGCCCGACCCGCAGCGTCATCAGGACAGCATCGTATCCGAGCGCCGCAATACGATGCGGCTGCGCGCCAAAGCGTGAGCGATAGCTTTCGGCAAACTGGCCAAAGCGCATGTCAGGAACCGCGGAAAACCACGCGCCGCGCAATGCCGCCGCGCGGGTGAGGTCGCTCTCCCCGCTCCACAGTTCGGTGCCGATAATCGAAGGCAAGGCCTCGCCCGCATCCTTGAGTTCGCCTGCCGCGAGCGTGGCAAGTCGCACCCCGTCGGCGATCAGCACGGTATCAAAACCTCCGCGTGTTTCGAGCCGGTTTGCGGCGCTGATGATCGAGGTGTTGCCCCGGTCGAACCTTTCGGTCACCACCAGCGTTGCGCCGCGCTGCCTGATGGCCTGCTCTAGCGCCGCCAAGGCGGTGTCACCATATTCGGACCGTGGAATCAGCGCAGCGAAATTGCGCGCGCCCTGATCGATGGCGAAATTCACGGTTCGGGAAATGCTCTGCTCAGGGACGTAACCCAGGACCAGAACATCAGGCTGCGCGACGCTGGCATCGTTCGAAAAAGTGATCAGCGGAACGTTGGCGGGGCGCGCCTGCCGCAGCACCGGATCAATATTCTCGCGCAGAAGCGGACCGAGGATCAGCTTGTTGCCGTCCGATACCGCGCGCCTCGCGGCCGCTTCGGCTCCGGCGGCGGTATCATAAGTGGTGATGCGCAAATCCTGCGCGCCGGTATCGAGCAGCGCCATTGTGGTAGCGTTGGCAATCGATTGCCCGACATCAGCGTTGCGTCCCGAAAGCGGCACAAGCAGGGCTACGCGGTGACGCGTTTCATCGGTCGGCAGGACTTCTGCGTCGGGCGCTTGCGTTACCGGTGGCGCAGTCGGCCCCTCGATCTGCTGCCCACCCTCGGGAATGACCTTACACCCGGCCAGCGCCAAAGTCGCCAACGCGACCATCAGGCCACGCTTGATTGTTGCGAACATGCTTGCTGTCTCCCTGCACTCTGGTTCAAGAGAGGGGCTATGACGAGCGCCGCCCCATCTGAAAAAATCTCTGCTGGCCTCTATATAGTCGCGACCAGCATTGGCAATCTTGGCGATATGACTTTGCGGGCAATTGAGGTCCTGAAGCGATGCGACGTTGTCGCTTGCGAGGACACGAGGGTGACCGGCAAGCTCCTCAAACTTTTGGGGATTTCGGCGCGCCTGCGCCGCTATGACGATCATGCAAGCGATGCTGATCGCGAACAGCTGATCGCCAAGATGCATGAGGGCTCGGTGGCGCTGGTGAGCGATGCGGGAATGCCGCTCATTTCCGATCCGGGCTACAGGCTGGTGCGTGAAGCCCGCAGCGCCGGGGTCACGATCACGGTCGTCCCGGGCGCTTCGGCTCCGCTCGCGGCGCTGGCGCTATCGGGCCTGCCCAATGATCGCTTCCTGTTTGCGGGTTTCCTCCCCGCCAAGGACAAGGCGCGCAGCGATATTCTGACTGAACTGGGCAAGGTGCCCGGCACGCTCATCTTCTTCGATACCGCGCCGCGCCTGTGCAAGAGCCTTGCTGCGATTGCCGCCGAATTGCCCGGGCGCGAGGTCGCCGTGGCGCGCGAGCTTACCAAGCTGCACGAGGAATGCCGCACCGCTCTGCCTGAGGAACTGCTGACGCACTACACTGCGCATCCGCCAAAGGGCGAGATTGTCCTCCTGATCGGCCCGCCGCCTGAACGGGCAGCCGATGCCGAGGGAACCGAGGAGATGCTGCGCGAACTGCTGATCACGCATAAACCCGCGCAGGCTGTCGCGAAGGTTGCCAAGGCAACAGGCATGGATCGCAAGCTGCTCTATGCGCTCGCGATGGAAATGCGTGGGCAATGAAGCGCCAGCGCGCAGAGCAACGCGGCCGCGAGGGCGAAGAGCTGGCGGCAGACTGGCTCGCGGGTCAGGGCTGGGAAATTCTCGCCAACCGGGTCCGCACGCGCGTTGGTGAGATCGATCTGATTGCCCGGCGCGACGGGCTTGTGGCCTTTGTCGAAGTCAAATACCGCCGCCTTGCGACCGATCTCGATCACGCGATTGATCTTCATCGCCTCTCCCGCGTGGCTGCGGCCGTGGAAGCCGTAGGCCACGAATATGCGTCTGGCGGAGAAGACTGGCGGATTGACGTGATCCTCCTTGCACCCGGCACCAGCCCGCGCCACATCACCAATGCCTGGCAGCCCTGAATTCGAGGAAATAGCGAATGTCCCTGCGCGTTGCGGTCCAGATGGATCCGCTGGAAACGATCAAAATTGCTGGCGATTCGAGCTTTGCCCTGATGCTGGCGGCGCAGGCGCGCGGGCACAGCGTATGGCATTATGACGTCAAGACTCTTGCCTGGTGTGAAGGGCGCATCACCGCATGGGCCCGGCCGGTCACGGTGCAGCGCATGGAAGGCGCGCATTACAGCGCGGGCGAATTGCGGCGGATCGATCTGGCAAAGGACATCGATGTCGTTCTGATGCGGCAGGATCCGCCGTTCGATCTTGGCTATATCAGCGCCGCCCTGATGCTCGACATGCTCAAAGGCACGACGCTCGTAAGCAATGACCCGCGTGAAGTCATCAATGCACCCGAAAAGATGTTCGTCCTCGATTATGCGCGCTTCATGCCGCCCACGCTGATTGCGCGCAGCCTCGAGGATGTGCGCGAATTTCAGCAGGAGCATGGCGCGCTCGTGGTCAAGCCCCTGCATGGCAATGGCGGGAAGGCGATCTTCCGGATCGATGCCGATGGCACCAATCTTTCCGCGCTATTCGAAGTTTTCAACCAGACCTGGCCCGAGCCGCACATGGTTCAGCCTTTCCTGCCAAGCGTTGCGCAGGGCGACAAGCGGATCGTGCTGGTTGACGGGGAAGTTGCCGGGGCGATCAACCGGCGGCCGGGCGCGGGCGAGTTCCGCTCCAATCTGGCGCAAGGCGGATCAGCTGAAGCGACGCAATTGACCGCGCGCGAGGAAGAGATTTGCGCCGCAATGGGCCCCGAGTTGAGGCGGCGCGGGCTCGTTTTTGTAGGCATCGACGTGATCGGCGGCGAATGGCTGACCGAAATCAATGTCACCAGCCCGACCGGTATCGTCGCTATCGATAAGTTCAACGGGACCGACACGCCTGCCCGCATATGGGACGCGCTGGAAGCCCGCCATGCGGCCCTTTAACCAACTGTTAACCATGGTTGAGCTTTCGCGTGGGGCCGCATTGGTGAACCCAACCCTGACTTGAGTGTGCTTGAAAGATGGACGAATTTATCATCGAGGCCATAGCGCGTGGTGGCTATCTGGGGATTTTTCTCCTCATGGCGCTTGAGAACATCGTTCCGCCGATTCCGTCCGAAGTGATCATGGGGATCAGCGGCATTCTGGTTGCGCGGGGCGAACTTTCCTTCTGGCCGCTCCTGCTGATTGCCACTGCGGGAACGACAGCGGGAAATATGCTCTGGTATTGGCTCGGCCGCCGTTGGGGGTATCAGCGGCTGCGCCCGCTGGTTGAGCGCCATGGCCGGTGGATCACGCTGGAATGGGATCAGATCGAACGCGCGCAGCTTTATTTTGCGAGGCATGGCCACTGGGTGGTGTTCGTGTTCCGGTTCTCGCCCTTCATGCGGACGTTCATTTCGTTACCCGCCGGTCTGGCGCATATGCCGCTCGGGCGGTTTCTGGCTGTGACCTTTGTCGGATCGCTGATCTGGAACGGCCTCCTGATCAAGGGAGCGCAATTGTTGGGTAATGCCTTTGCGCAGTCGCAGGAGGTGCTTGTCTGGGGAATGATCGCGCTGGTCGCTGCGGGGCTGGTGATTTATCTCTGGCGTGTGATCACGTGGAAACCGCGCGTGAAAGATAAGGACTAATCCTGTTCGCGCGGATGCGCCGCGCGGTATGCGCCAAGAAGCTGGGCGGCATCGACCTTGGTATAAATCTGCGTAGAGCCAAGGCTCGCGTGCCCGAGCAACTCCTGCAAGCTACGCAAATCCGTGCCAGCGCCCAGCAGATGGGTCGCGAAGGAATGGCGCAAGGCATGCGGTGTTGCACTCTTGGGCAGGCCCAGCACACCGCGCGCTCTCGCAGTTGCCCTTTGCACCATTCCCGGAGAAAGCGGCCCGCCTTTGATGCCCCTGAATACGGGCTCCCTTGGCGAGAGTTGGTAGGGGCAGGCATGGACGTAAAGCGCGAGGGCATCGCGGATCACCGGCAAGATCGGCACCAACCGTTCCTTTCCGCCCTTGCCCTTGACCAGCAATGTCTCGCTGAGCGGCGTCTGTTCGGCGCGCAGTGAAAGCGCCTCGGCAATGCGCAAGCCTGCGCCGTACATCAGCAGCAGCACGGCGGCATCGCGCTTGCCCGTCCAGTCCACGGCGGCGTCTTCATCCACTAGCGCAACCAGATTGCCCGCTTCGTCAGGAGTGACAGGGCGCGGCAACCCCTTGGGCACGCGCGGTCCCCTGAGGCGCGGCGCGGCAGGGTGCATCGCGCCAGCCTGCTCGGCTGCGAATTTGCAAAAGCCTTTCAGTGCGGAAAGTTCACGCGCGGCAGAGGCATTGCTCAGGCCCTCGGCGCGGCGGTGCGCCATCTGCCCGCGCAGATCGCGCGTGGTCAGCGCCGCGACCTGACTCATCTTGGTAAGCGATAGCCGTTCGACCAACCGCCGCGCAGCGGCGCCATATGCGCGCACCGTGTGCGGCGATCGGCGCTGCGCTATCGCCAGATGATCATGCCATGCTGCGAGAAGATCGGCGGCGTTCATGCGTTGACCAGATCGTCTGCGACAAGCTCTGCAAGCAGCGCATCGAGCACCGGCATGCCCTTGGGGGTGACGCCTATGCGGTTATCCTTCTGCCATACAAAACCGGCCGATTGGTGACGTTCGACTGCCGCTACATCGAGCAGGCTATGCGCATTAAGGCCGAGCCGCGCGGCGAGATCTGGCAAGGCAACGCCTTCGCGCAGCCGCAATCCCATCAGCAGCGCCTCTGCAGCTTGCTCACAAAGCCCGAGTGCGCGCTCTTCCTGCATGCCGTGCCCGTTGCGCTGGATTGCCGCAAGCCAGTTCTCGGGCTTGCGATGCCGCGTAGTCGCCAGCCCGCCGCGCCGCCCGTGCGCGCCTGGCCCAATGCCCGCATAATCCTCATAGCGCCAATAGGTGAGATTATGCCGGCTTTCTTCGCCGGGCCTTGCATGATTGCTTATTTCATAGGCGGGGAGACCTGCAGCCGCCGTCATTGTCGCGGTAAGCGCGAACAAATCGGCTGCAGCATCATCGTCGAGCGGCGCAAAATCGCCGCGCCGCACATCGCTGGCAAAGCGCGTGCCAGGCTCGATCGTGAGTTGATAGAGCGAGAGATGTGATGTTCCGAGACCGAGCGCGTGGTCGAGTTCATCGCGCCAGCTTGCCATAGTGTGTTTAGGCAGCGCGTAGATCAGATCGAAGCTGACCCGGGCAAAGGCCTTGCGCGCGATCTCGATGGCTACCTCTGCTTCGCGCACATCGTGCAAGCGGCCCAGAAAACGCAGAGCAGCATCATCGAAGGATTGCACGCCCAGCGACAAGCGGTTGACGCCGCAGGAGGCCAGTGCTGCAAAATTCGCCGCTTCCACCGAGGACGGGTTGGCTTCGAGCGTGATCTCGATATCGGGCGCAAAGCCCCACAATATCGCCGCCTCTTCAAGCAACCGCGCGACCAGCGCAGGGGGCATGAGCGACGGCGTGCCGCCGCCAAAGAAGATCGACGTCAGCCGCTCGCCGCTGGCATGCAGAGCCTCATGGCGCATGTCTGCCAGGAGCGCGCGTTCCCACATTCGCGCATCGACACCCTCGCGCACATGCGAATTGAAATCGCAATAGGGGCATTTGGCAAGGCAGAAGGGCCAATGGATGTAAAGCGCGCGGGCCATGGCGATGTTCAGCCTTTGTTAGGGGCTCGAAGTCAAGCTAATCGGCGATGTGGTGGGTCCGGAAAATGGTGATGGCCTTTTGCGCAAGCTGCGTGCTGGCGGCTGCTGCGCACGCCGATTTCGCGCCCCCTGATAACCGTGCAGAAGCCTTGCTCAACCTCCACAACGAGGAACGCGAGAGGATGGGCGTCCCCGCGCTGCGCTGGAATGCCGCACTCGCCAGCGATGCGCAGCTTTGGGCCGAACATCTCGCACAGCAAGGCCGCATGGAGCATGCCACCCGGGAGCAAAGGCGCAATGCAGGCGAGAACTTGTGGATGGGCAGCAAGCGACTTTACAGTGCCGAAGTGATCATGGGGACAATTCTCGCCGAGGGGCGCTATTTCAAACCCGGCAATTTCCCCGATGTCTCGACCAGCGGTAACTGGCGCGATGTGGGGCATTATACGCAAGTGATCTGGCGCGACACGCGCGAGATCGGCTGCGCGATAGCCGAGGGGCCGCGCGAGGAGTTTCTGGTCTGCCGCTATTGGCCGGCAGGTAACTGGTGGGGGCAGCCGGTCTATTAGGCGGCGAACTGATCCGCCACGAGCCTTGCAAATGCATCGGCGCGGTGGCTGATCGCGTGCTTTTCCGCAGGGTCGATTTCGGCAAAGGTCAGACTGCCACCGTGTGGGACGAAAACCGGGTCATAGCCAAAGCCCATTGCACCGCGCGGGGGCCATGTCAGCGTGCCCTCGGCGCGACCTTCATAGATCGCGTATTCACCATCGGGCCATGCAATCGCGAGAACACATGAGAACCAGCAATCGCGCGGCGCATCAGGGCCTAGCGCCTGCAACATCCCCTCGACTTTGCCCATTGCCATGTACCAATCACGCCCCGGCGCGCCCTCAAACCACTGCCGCTCGGCCCAGTCGGCGGTGTAAACACCGGGCCGCCCGTCGAGCGCTGCAACGCTGAGCCCGCTGTCATCCGCCAGCGCCGCGAGGCCCGAAGCCTCGGCGGCGGCGCGCGCCTTGATCAGCGCGTTTTCCACGAAAGTCGTGCCGGTTTCGGGCGGCTCGGGCAGGCCCAGTGCGCCGGCCGAAATGCACTCCAGACCATGGGGTTCGAGCAGCTTGCCGATTTCCTTCAATTTGCCCGCGTTGTGCGTGGCAATGACAAGCTTGCCCGAACCCAGCTTGCGGCTCATCTTGTCGCCTCGTCCTGCGCTGTGAAAATGCGGCCGCAGCCGATATTGGCAAGGCGCAGAAGGCGCAGGAGGCCTTCCTCGTCATAGGTCGCGCCTTCGGCGGTCGCTTGCACTTCGGCAATCTGACCACCTTCGATCAGCACGAAATTGGCATCGGCATCGGCCGCCGAATCCTCGATATAATCGAGATCGAGCACGGGCGTGCCCTGGTAGATGCCGCAGGAAATTGCCGCGATCTTGCCCGCGATCGGATCTTCCTTGATCTCGCCGCTTGCCATGAGACCATTGACCGCGAGGCGAAGCGCCACCCATGCGCCCGAAATCGCTGCGGTGCGCGTCCCGCCATCGGCCTGGATCACGTCGCAATCTAGCGTGATCTGCCGCTCGCCGAGTTTCTTCATATCGCAGACCGAGCGCAAGGAACGGCCGATCAGTCGCTGGATTTCCTGCGTGCGCCCGCTCTGCTTGCCGCGGGCCGCCTCGCGAGATCCGCGGGTGTGGGTCGCACGGGGAAGCATGGAATATTCGCCTGTCACCCAGCCTTCGCCCTTGCCGCGCATCCACGGCGGTACGCCCTTTTCCACGCTGGCGGTGCACAAAACGCGCGTATCGCCAAAGCTGATCAGGCAGGAGCCCTCGGCATGCTTGGAAAAGCCGGTTTCGATTGAGATGGCGCGCATTTCATCAGGCGCGCGTCCGGAAGGTCGCATATATGGCTCCGATTGGAAGATTGTTTGCGCAAAGCGCCCTAGCGACTAGATAAGCCTCTGTCATGGCTTCACCACCAATAACCGAACTTACCCAGAGGGCACGCGATATCTTTCGCCTCGTGGTCGAGGATTTTCTCGACAGCGGGCAACCGGTGGGCTCGAAACATCTTGCAGAGCATCGCGGGGTCAGCCTCTCGCCTGCCTCGATCCGTTCAGTGCTCAAGGATCTGGAAGATTGCGGATTGCTTGCCGCGCCGCATACCAGCGCCGGGCGCATGCCCACCGATCAGGGGCTGCGCCTGTTTGTCGATGGCATGATGCAGGTGGCAGAGCTTACCATGCACGAGCGTCAGGCTATCGAGCGTCAGCTGGCCGAGCCCGGCCCGATCGAGGCAGCGCTCGAGAAGACTTCGGGCATCCTTTCGAGCATTTCCAATGCCGCAGGCATGGTCATGGTGCCCCAGCGCGATCCCAGCCTCGCGCAGATGAATATCGTCCAGCTCGATGCGCAGCGCGCGCTCGCGATTGTTGTCGGGCAGGATGGCCATATCGAGAACCGCGTGCTTGCCTTGCCCGCAGGGCTTGCCCCCGGCGCGCTTCAGGAAGCGAGCAATTACATCACTGCAAGGCTGGCCGGTCGGACCCTGGCGGAAGCTTCGCAGGCCATTCGCCGCGAGATCGCGGGCGGGAAGTCCGCGCTCGATGCTGCGAGTGCCGGACTGGTCGAAGCTGGCCTTGCGGTGTGGAGCCAGGATGCGACGCGCAGGCCCGTTCTAATTGTTCGCGGGCAGGCCAATCTGCTTGACGATGCCGCTCTGGGCGATATCGAGCGCGTGCGTTCGCTCATCGAGGATCTGGAGAGCAAGCAGGAAATTGCCCAATTGCTTGAACTGGCCCGGGAAGCGGATGCAACGCGAATTTTCATCGGGGCCGAGAACCGGCTCTTCGCGCTGTCGGGTTCGTCCGTCATCGCTGCGCCTTACCGGGATCGGGATGGCAAAGTGGTGGGCGTGCTCGGGGTAATCGGACCGACGCGGTTGAATTACGCCCGCGTCGTGCCCATCGTGGATTTCACCGCCCGGTCGCTGGGCAAGAGAATTGGTTGATTGAACTGGCATGAGCATGAACGAAAACGAAAACCGCGATGAAGCGGTCGAAAAGGAACTTGCAGGCGTCCCTGAAGAATTGCTTGCCGATGATGATGGCGAAGAGGACGAAGACGAGAGCGGCGGGCTCGAAGAAGCACTCGCCGCGCTGAAAGCTAACCTCGAAGCGGCGAAGCAGGAAACGCTTTACGCCAAGGCAGAGATGCAAAATGTGCGCCGCCGGGCTGACAAGGATGTGCAGGACGCACGCGCCTATGCCGCCACAGGCTTCGCGCGCGATGTGTTGAGCGTGGCTGATAATCTGGCGCGGGCCATTGATGCGGTGCCCGTGGAACTGCGCGAGGATGAGAAGTTCAAGGGCCTTGTGGCAGGCATTAGCGCCACGCAGCGCGAGCTCGACAAGGTGTTTGGCCAGCACGGAATCACGCGCATTGCCGCGCTCGGCCTGCCGCTTGATCCCAACCAGCATCAGGCGATGATGGAAGTGCCCACCAATGAGGCAGAACCGGGCACCATTGTGCAGGAAATGCAGGCTGGATACATGATCAGGGACCGCTTGCTGCGCCCCTCCATGGTCGCCGTCGCCAAGGCGGCCGAGTAGGCCCGCGATGATCCTCCATGCCAAGATCGACCTGACGAAAGCCGACATTGCAAAATTCGAGGCCTATGAAACAGCGGTAATTCCGCTTCTCGACCGCTATGGCATTGTCATGCGAGAACGGCTTCGGGCCGAGGATGGATCGTGCGAGGTGCATGTCATCGACGTGCCCGACATGGCTGTGATGGAGCAATATCGCGCCGATCCCGACCGTGCCAAGCTGCAACATTTGTGGGACGAGTCCGGCGCGGCGGGCGAAGTCACGCAGATGCACCGCATCGTCTAGCTGGCGCCAGGAAAACTGACCAGAGCATCGTAAACCGCTGGATCGCTGATCCCGGCAAGTTTCGCTCCCTTGCGCAACAGAAAGGCATGCTTGACGATCTCGGCCTGCTGTTCGATCCCATAGCGGGTCAGGCTCCAGCCCGGCTTCAGGCTGTAATCATACCGCGCCCAGGGCATGCGGTTGAGCACCAGATACCACTCGCCGCGCGTCTGCGTTTGCCAGACATGGGTCATTTCGTGTATGAAATGCGCCTGCAAACTGAGCGAAGCCTTGGCGAAATCATCGCAGTAGGATGCCGACAGCGGATGAAAATGCAGGTGCCCGCGCGGCACCATGGTGATGCGACGCGGCTGCAGCGGGAACCACTTGCGGCGCCTGATGCGCACTTTGGCGTAATCTATAGCGCGCCCGAAAACGCTTTGTGCAAGCGCCACCTCGCCCGGCGTGAGCGGCCTTTCGCCGCCAGCCGGGCAAGGGGGCAATGCATTCTCCAAACTTACATGCCTTCGTGGCCGGAGTGGTCCGT
>DAIQNS010000053.1:0-2865 GCA_036788315.1 Alteraurantiacibacter sp.
TTTCGAGGCTCAGGCAACCGCAACCGATGCACTGATCGAGTTGACCGCGCGCGCGGGTGAGCAGGCGGACCTTGGTATCGATCTCCTCGCGCATCGAGCGGCTGATCTTCTGCCAGTCACTTAGCGTTGGATTTCGACCGTCAGGCAGATCGGCGAGCTGTTCCTCGATATCGGCAAGACCAAGGCCAAGCGCCTGCGCGATCAGGATAAAGCTGACCCTGCGGATGTCGGAACGCAGATAGCGGCGTTGATTGCCGCTGGTGCGCAAGGGCGCGAGCAGGCCCTTCTCTTCGTAAAAGCGCAAGGCCGAAACCGCCACGCCGGTGCGCTTTGCCAATTGGCCGATAGTGATGAAACGATCCATTGCCAGCCCCTGTAAACCCCGCCCCTGTATATCCCCGCCGATCTGGGAAACGCCCATTGGCCATAAAGCTGAACCGAATCGGGACAAGCTTATCCACACAGGCTTGAGCTAGATTTAGCTTGAGATTACCCGATCGCACAAGGGGCGTTTGGCCAATCTGTCCGGATTCGGGACAGAGAGCCGCATTGTGTGAGGAAAAAGCAGGGAACAGGGTGGCTCGCAGGCGGCTTGCGGCTGCGCTCGCGAGAGAATGTTCGCTTCAGAAGCGCTCTTCGTAGACCCGCGAAATATCGCCGCCCCATTCGCCGTGATATTTGTCGAGCAGGCGCTGCGCCGGAGTTCTGCCGCTTTCGACGATTTCGCGCAGCGGATCGAGGAAGCCGGTCTCGTTGTCACCCATCGAATTGGGCATGGCGCGCGAGGCCAGGCCGGCAGAGGCGATTTCCAGCACTTCGCCCGCCAGATCGCCAAGCTTGCGCCCGCCAGGTATCGGGGCGTCGAGCGCCAGCCGGGGCACTGCGCGGCGCAGTTCCTCGCGCTCTTCCATGGTCCAGTGCTTGACGAGATCCCAAGCGGCATCGAGCGCGGTCTGATCGTACAGCAGACCGACCCACAGCGCAGGCAGCGCGCAAATGCGGTTCCACGGCCCGCCGTCCGAGCCGCGCATTTCGAGGAAACTCTTGAGGCGGACCTCGGGGAAAGCGGTGCTCAGATGGTCCCACCAATCGCTTTGCGTGGGCAATTCGCCGGGCAGCGCGGGCAATTCGCCCTTGAGGAAATCGCGGAAGGATTGCCCCGCGGCGTCGATATAGACGCCCTCGCGGTAAACGAAATACATCGGCACATCGAGCATGTAGTCGACATAGCGCTCGTAGCCGAAATCATCGTCGAACACGAAGGGCAGCATTCCGGTGCGCTGCGGATCGGTGTCGGACCAGATATGGCTGCGATAGGAGAGGAAGCCATTGGGCTTGCCCTCGGTAAAGGGAGAATTGGCGAAAAGCGCGGTGCCCAGTGGCTGCAGGGCAAGGCTGGTGCGGAATTTCTTCACCATATCCGCCTGGCTCGAATAATCGAGATTAACCTGAATGGTACAAGTACGCAGCATCATGTCGAGGCCCATGGTGCCCACGCGCGGCATATGGCGCATCATGATGGCATAGCGCTGCTTGGGCATCACCGGCAGTTCCGCGCGGGTCTTGTCGGGCCACATGCCAAGGCCGAGAAAGCCCACGCCGCACTTGTCGCCAATTGCCTTCATCTGGCCCAGATGCCGCCCGGTTTCGGCGCAGGTTTCGTGGATCGTCATCAAGGGCGCGCCGGACAATTCGAGCTGTCCTGCAGGCTCGAGACTGATCGTGCCGTCGCTCCCGGCCATGGCGATCACGCCGATCGTGCCATCGGGCCCGGCTTCCTCGACCGGCTCCCAGCCGTAAGCGCGGCTCGCAAGCAACATGTCGCGGATCCCGCAAGGCTCGCTGTAGGAAGGCGCGCGGTGATCGCTCACCTTGTAGACCAGCTTCTCGTGCTCGGTGCCGATGCGCCAGGCCTCGCGCGGCTTTTCGCCCGCAATCATCGGGGCAACAAGCTGGTCGCGGCTTTCGATCCGCTGCTCGTCTTTATCGGAAATCGTGCGCGTGCTCATGGCAATCGCGTTAGGCCGGTCGGCATCAGAGCGCTACTGCGAATTTCACGGGCGTTGCGCGCTTAGCCGGAGAGCGGCCAATCGCCCGCAGTGCCCATCCACAGCGCCATGGCCGCAATGGCCGCGGTTTCGCCGCGCAGGATACGTGGCCCCAGAGTGATCGCGCGCGCTTGCGGATGCGCGCGGATGGCGGCGCGCTCTTCATCGGTAAAGCCGCCTTCGGGCCCGATCAGCAGCGCGGCGGGCGCACCAATGGCAAAGGCGCTCGCGGCCGCTTCCCCGCCCAATTCATCGGCGAAAAGCAGCGCGCGTTCCTTTGGCCAATCGCGCAGCAGCTTATCGAGCTTCACCGGCTGTTCCACCTCAGGCAGCGCGGTGCGCGCGCATTGTTCAGCCGCCTCGATAACGATGCTCTGCGCGCGCTCGGAGTTGAGCTTGTCGGCAACGCAGCGGCTGGTCAGCACCGGCTGGATGCGCGCTGCGCCAAGCTCGGTCGCCTTTTCGAGCACCAGATCGAAGCGATCCTTCTTGAGCAAGGCAGCGCACAGCCACAGATCGGGCACGGCCTCGCGCGCGCGCAGTTTCTCGACCGGCTCAAGCATCACATGCCGCTTGCCCGCCTCGGTCACGCACGCGGCCCATTCGCCGCTCACATTGTCGCACAGGATCACGGTGTCGCCTGTGCCCATGCGCATCACACGCGCAAGATAATGCGCCTGATTGCCTTCCAATTGCACCATCACGCCCTCGGCAAGCTCCTGCGCGACGGCACCACCGCCCTCGTCGGCGCTAGATTTGACAACATCGGGGCAAACTCCAACCAAGGCTCGGCCTACCTCTTCCGCGATCTCCATCT
>DAIQNS010000053.1:2875-3597 GCA_036788315.1 Alteraurantiacibacter sp.
AGTTCACCTCGATGCCCACATCCTCGAAATAGCCAAGCTCCTGCGCCACGAACAGGCGCGGTGCAGAGCGCGGAGGCCAGGCGGGAGTGGCGGGCATGGAAGCGGCATTAGACGAGCGCGCGCCGTGCCGCTAGAGCAAGCTGCAATGACCACCGACCCCGTCACCACGCCCGACAGCGAGCATCGCGGCCTTGTCGCGCACCTGCCGCAAGCCTTGCGCGATTTCGCGCTGCTCGCGCGCTTTGACCGGCCGATCGGGTGGTGGCTATTGTTCTGGCCTTGCGCCTTTGGCGTGCTGCTCACCGGCGCGCCTTTCGCTTTGCAATGGCCGTTGCTCTTGTGGCTGCTGCTGGGCGCGATTGCGATGCGCGGCGCAGGCTGCGTCTACAACGATATCGTCGATGCCGATCTCGACCGGCAAGTCGCGCGCACCGCGAGCCGTCCGCTGGCGAGCGGGCGCGTGAGCAAGCGCGCCGCGTGGATCTGGCTGATCGTGCTGTGTCTCGTGGGCCTGCTCGTGCTGTGGCAATTGCGGATCGAGGCGCAAGTGGTGGCGCTGGGCAGTCTGGCGCTGGTGGCGGCCTATCCTTTCATGAAGCGGATTACCTGGTGGCCGCAATTGTGGCTCGGGCTGGTGTTCAACTGGGGGGCGCTGGTTGGCTGGCTGGCGCTGCGCGATGATCGGCTCGTCGCGCAGCTTGACCTCACCGAGCGCGCGCCTG
>DAIQNS010000053.1:3607-7095 GCA_036788315.1 Alteraurantiacibacter sp.
ATGGCGGCGCTCTATGGCGGGGCGCTTTTGTGGTGTGTGGGCTATGACACGATCTACGCGCTGCAGGACCGCGAAGACGATGCGCTCGTCGGCATTCGCAGTTCGGCGCTACGGCTCGGGCGCTCGGTGAAGGCGGGAGTGGCGGGCTTTTTTGCAGGCGCGCTGGCGCTATGGGCGCTCGCCTTCTGGATGCTGCGGCCCGATTGGCTGGTGCTGCTCGCGCTGCTTCCCCTCGCGCTGCATCTGGCGTGGCAAGTGGCAACGCTCGACCCTGAGGATGGCGAGAATGCCCTCGCCCGGTTCCGCAGCAACCGCATGGCAGGCTTGCTGATGGCGGCTGCCTGCCTTGTGGTCGGCAACGCCTGAGCTATTCGGCGGGCTGAACTGCGCTGCGTTTGCGCGGATTGGCGCGGCTGATGAGACGCGATAGCGGCGCGGTGATCAGCCCGTGCTGCCCCATCCATGCGTGATATTCGCGGTACTTGGGGTCCTCGGCCAGAAGATGCGCTTCTTCGGTGCGCGCGCGCCAGTAATAGATCGCGCTCACCAGTGCGAGGAAGCAGGTGTTGCGCAGCGCGTCGACGAGCGAATTGCTGGTGACGAGAAACGGCATGGCCGAAAACCACCAGAACAGGTTTTTCGAGAGATAGGCGGGATGGCGCGTGTAGCGATAAGGCCCGTTGGTGATCACGCCGCGATAGGTCAAATTGGAGAAGCGGATACCGAAGGCAATCGTCGCCCAGGCATATACTGCCGTGAGGAACACCAGCCAGGCGGCCCAGAACCACAGGAAACTCCCGCTCCCGCCGAGCCAGTGCGCCCAGTCGGCAGTGTTGTATTCGTACTGGATCATCCCGCCATTGCCCATGAAGGCGAACACGAAGGGCGGATAGCACAAGAGTGCTGCAAGCCAGCCGGCAAGGAAGGGATTGCCGCTGCGGATATGCGCATCAAGCGGGCGCAGGGTCAGCAGATAGCCCACCGTGCCGATCTGCACATCGATGACGAAGAGCAGTTCGAACAGGAGGACGCCAAGGCGCACCGGATCGCTGACAATCACTGCGAGATCGGCGTCGACCACCGAGGCAAAGCCCGGCGGCAGGATCGAGATCATGAACGCGCCGAAGAAGCCCTTGATGATCCACGCGCGCCAGTGCTTCTTGATCTCGGCGCCGTCCCACTGCTCGCGGCCGATCAGCATGGCGCCAAAATGCCAGGCATGATCGCGCGGCTCTTTCATCACCCGATCGAGCCAGATGACATAGGGCACGCTGAGGATGAACAGCGGGATCGCTGCTGCGCCAATGACGCGCATGGCGAACAGATATTGCCCATCCCAGTACCAGCGGCCCAGCGCATAGACAAAGCCGATCAGCACCCATGTCGCCCAGAGGCCTGCCAGCTTGGTGGTCGCGGTTTCCAGCGCTTCGGAAACAGGGCGCCTTTTGTCCCAGTCGATCCCGGTCGAGGGATTGCGATGGACCTTGTCCACCAGCACCGACCAGACGGCCATGGCAAAGCCAGTAACGAGCATGCTTGCAAGCGCGGCATTGGGCCCCGAGAGCCGCCCGCGCGATGCATCAAGGCCAAATGCAAGCGCGATATCGGGCCATGCGCGCGCAAAGGCGATGCAGGCCAGCAAGGTCGCGAGGCCGACAAAACCCACCCAGGGGGAGACATCGCTGGCAGGGGGCCGCGAAAGGGTGGCAGGATGCGCGCTCATCCCTGCAGGCTTATCACATATGGGTTAATGCGCCGGTAATTCGTGCCCCGGCGCATATGTCGCAGCCGGTTAGCGCCAGGCCGTGATCGTGCCGCTGTCATCGAGGATGTAGAGCGTCTCATTGGCCACCACGGGCGGCAGTGAAACGCTTTCCTTCAGGCGCGTGAACTCGGTTGGCGTGCCGGTCATGACATCGACGCTTGAGACAACGCCGCGGCTGCTCGCGACCCACAGGCGATTGTTCGCCAGTACCGGCCCGGTCCAGAAAATCGGCCCCTCGCGATCCTCGGGATTGCGGAAACCTTCAAGCTGCGTCATCCACCGGATGCGGCCTGTGGTGCGCTGAATCGCGAGAATGCGCGCATCGTCAGTGAGAGTGAATACCCATTCGCCAACGACAGTGGGCGTGGAAATGCCCGCCAGCGTCAATTCCCAGATCCGCTGCCCGGTGGTGAGTTCGTAAGCGGCCATGCGCCCGCCCTGCCCCAGCGCGTAGACGCGGCCCTGATCGATAATCGGATCGGCATCGACATCGGTCAGCGTGCCGACCTGCGTGCTGATCGAGGTGCGCGAAAGCGCGTCTGACCAGAGGTTGCGGCCATTCTCATAACGGTAGGCAACCAGTTCGCCCGAGGAATAGCCTGCGATCACTGTGCCCTGGCCTGCCGCCGGAGCAGCCACACCGAACACGCCGGCCTGCCCCGATGCGGCAACATCCTGCCAGACACTCGACCCATCATCGGTTCTGAGTGCGTGGATCTGGTTGTCCTGCGTCATCACGAAGACAGTGTTGAAAGCCACCGTCGGGCCGCCGCGCAGCGGGCCAGCGGGCTTCACGCGCCAGATCATCTGCCCCGTTGCCGCCTCAAGCGCGACCACATCGCCAACCCCGTTGGTCGCGTAAATCCGGCCATTGGCGTAGCTTGCGCCGCCGCCGAAGGTCGCGTCCCTGAGATCGCCCGAGACCGCAATTTCATGCTGCCAGCGACGAGCGCCTGTCGCAGCGTCGAAAGCGTAGATGACCGCGCCGCTGTCGACAGCAAAAAGCATGCCGTCTGCAACCACGGGCGCGGCGGCAAGGCGGCGGGTTTTCGTGCTCCCGGCAATGCTCGCGCTCCACACGCGCACCGGCGCATCGCCCAGCGCGACGTGCCCGGCCACCTTCGCGGCATTTCCGCCCGCTTGCGGCCAGCTCGCATTGGTGCGCGCCGGCGGCACGATCACCGCGACATCGGCCAATCCGGGATCAGCGACAATCTCGGTTGCGATGCGCGAGAGGATCGGCTGCCGATTGCCCAGGCTTGGCGTGCCTGCCTCGTCCGAACCGCCAAATGCGCCGCATCCCGCCAGCGATAGCGCAAGCACGGGCGCAAGAAGGCGTGCAGGGGCACGGCGCAAGTTGCGCAAGGAGAGAGAAAACGGGACAGTGGGCATCATCAGCATATCTTTTCTTGTAGCTTACCGGGGCGGCGCGGCGGCATCACCAGCACCAAGGCCAGCCAGGGTTTCCTCAACATCTTCGATCGCATCAAAGCCAAGCAGTCCGGCGAGCTGCCGCGCACGCGCGCGCAACGTTTCGGGAGTGTCTTCATCCTTGGCGATGCTGACAAGCAATTCGCCTGCCTGCGCCTCATTGCCTTGCGCCAGATAGGCATGGGCAGCCAATTCGGCGGCATTGCCGAAATAGGTGCTGCCTTCGTTCGCGAGAGGTCCGATCCGGTCGATCACCTCTTGCGGGCTCAGCGTATCATACAGCGCGGTGACC
>DAIQNS010000053.1:7105-9921 GCA_036788315.1 Alteraurantiacibacter sp.
GGGCGCGGATCGTCTCGACGATCTGCTGGCCGATGGTGAACACCGGATCGAAGGCGCTCATCGGGTCCTGAAAGATCATCGCCGCGACGCTGCCGCGCAGCCGCGCCAGATCGCGAAATTCCTGCGGCAAATCGGCATTTCCTGCCACTCGCGCATACAGGGCGGCAGCATCATTGACCCGGCCCGCTTCGAGCGCAATTCCCGCGCGCGTCATCGTGGCAATCGCGGCTGCGCCCTTGCTGTCCCCTTGGGCAATCAGCGCCAGTTCCTCATCAGCAATGTCGGCATTGCCAGCTTCAAGCTCATCGAGCGCGGAAATATATTGCTCCGAGCCGGTTTCGAGTGTTGCTTCGCTTTGCCCCTGCCACCACAGGAAGCCGCCGAAAGCCGCAAGGCCCAGCACCACCGCGCCGCCGATCGGCAAGCCGTAGCGTTTGACGAAAGTGCTCGCCTCGTCCTTGCGGACTGCCTCGTCCACTTCGCGCATGAAGACCTCTTGTTCGCGGTCCTTGCGCTCTTCGGTTTTGCTTGGTTCCTTGGCCACTATGTTCGGCTTTCACTCATCTCGATAAATTGTGCAAGCGCCGCTCTTTATAGCATGGGCGCGCCTTTTCAATCCGCCTCTTGCCTCTGTCGATAAGCTGGTGAACCGCGAATTAAGCTTGCCGCTTTTCATGTTGGCGGTTCATCAATCCCCAGTACAGCGCGCGGTAGCGTTCGATCATGCGGTTCTCGTCAAACTCCTCGCGAGCCTTGGTGCGGTTCGCCTGACCGATTCGTTTGCGCGCGGCGGGATCGCGGGCGAGGCTTGCAAGCGCATTGCCGAGCGCTTCCTGATCGCCCGGATCGACCAGCGCAGGCCCGTTGTCTGAAGATACCATGCGCGCAATATCGCCCACCCGCGGCGCGACCACCGGAAGGCCCGCGGCCATCGCCTCGATCACCGATATCGGCTGCTGCTCGGACCGCGAGGACAGGGCGAAAATGTCGAACAGGCCGATGAGCTTTGCCGGCTCCTCGACGAAACCGGGCAGATGCACGCGGTCCTCCAGACCCAGTTCTGCTGCAAGATCAGTGAGAAAGGCGCGCTCCGGCCCTTCGCCTGCAATGATCAATTGCCAATTTTCGGGCATCTTTGCCAATGCCCTGATCAGCGCATCGAGATGCTTGACCTTGCGCAGGCCCGCGAGCGTGCCGATCCAGAATTCATCCTTGTGCTTGATCAGACCGGGCAGGACATCGCGCTTCGCGGTTCCGGCAAAAGCGCGTGTGGCTATGCCATTGGGGATACGGCGCACGCGGCTGCGCGGTTGCTGCCATTGCCTGAGCGCGATATCCTCGAGCACATGCGAAGGCACCACAAGCGCGCCCGTGCGCCCGAGCGCAATGCGGCGATAGAAATTGCGCTGCCATTTCAGCCCGCCTGCCTCATCCTCGTTGAAGCCGTCCTCATGATGCACAAGCGGCGGCAATTTGTGCACATCGGCGAACAGCGTGTGCGCCATGACCGCATCGATCGCGCCCCAATTGTAGGTGCAGATCAGATCGTAGCCCGCCATGGCGGCGGCAATCTTGTTGAGCCTTCCTGGCCATGGCTTGCCGGTGAGCGCGGGAAACCGGGGCCATTTGACGCGCGCCTTCGGGCCAAGCAATTGCGCCGCCCCGCGCCGCGCAGGATCGCCCGAGACGATCGCATGCTCCGCCGCGCCTTCCCAGGCGTTGATCAGCCGGACACAGCGCAATTCCTTGCCGCCTGCATCGAAAGTCGAATGCAGGTGCAGGATTTTGGGAAGCGAGGGCGTGCTCACGCGATTCGGGCCAGCAGCCGGGCAATCGCGCGCTGCGCCTCGGGTTCCTCCAGCGTGGGAACATGGCCTGCGCCCGGCACTGTGACAGCTTCCAGATCGGGAATTTCCGCCTGCATCTGCATCAGTGTTTCGTGCGAGAAGAGATCGGACAATTCGCCGCGCAAGACGGTCAGCGGGCGGCCCGCCAAAGCGCGGAAAGCGGGCCACATATCGAAAGCGGGGGCATCGCGCTGGCGCGCCGCAGCGGCGATGGGTTCGGCAATTTTCATGTCGTAATCAAGCTGGATCCGGCCATTGCTTGACAGGCACATGGTCCGCTTGGCGAGGCGCAGGAAATCCGAAATGGCGAAAGCGGGGTAAATTCCGCGCGAGCTGTCCTGCAATTCGCGCGCGGCATGCATCCAGGTGGGATAGCTGCGTCCCTGCCCGACGTAATCCATGATCCGCTCGAGCCCCTCGGTTTCGAACACAGGGCCGATATCATTGAGGACCACGCCTGCAAGCCGGTGCGGTGCGGCCAGCGCCATCAGCATGGCCACCATCCCGCCGAGCGACGTGCCGATTACCACCGCGCGCGCGATCCCGGTCTGCTCGAAAAAGGCGAGCATGTCGGCAACATATTGCGGCGGCACATAGGTCGCTGCGTCCTTGGCATAATCGCTTTCGCCGCGCCCGCGAAAGTCCACGCAGATGACGCGCCACTCGCCGCCGAAAGCTTCTGCGACAGGTTCGAAATCGCGGGCATTGCGGGTGAGGCCCGGCAGGCACACGATCGGCGGGCGATCCTCCTTCGCCGCACTTCTGGCCGCGTAATCGCGATAGTGCAGCTTGAGGCCGTCGGCGCTTTCCCAGAAGCCATCAGTGTATTCGGTCGCGCTCACATAACCCTCGCTTGCTCATTGCCTTGCGGCCTGCCAGTCCCCACTAATGGCTTGATGCCCGCGCGCCAACCATCTGCTGCACCCTATTGCCCCGATCCGCGCATAGCCGAGATTGCCGATTTCCTCG
>DAIQNS010000053.1:9931-11745 GCA_036788315.1 Alteraurantiacibacter sp.
CACCTGTCGAAGCGGCTGATTTCCCGCAGACAGTACTGCGCTTTCGCAATGATCTGTGGGACCGCGCGGTCGGCCTCGACGGGCTGTCCCAGGCGGCATGGCTCGCGCATTTCGGCCGCTTCACGCCGCTCGAGGACAATCTGTCCGACCCGCTCGCGCTCAAATACCACGGGCATCAGTTCCGCAATTACAATCCCGATATCGGCGATGGCCGGGGGTTCCTGTTCGCGCAATTGCGTGATGGAGAGCAGCGCCTGCTCGATCTGGGCACCAAGGGCAGCGGGCAAACGCCCTATAGCCGCTTTGGCGATGGCCGGCTGACACTGAAAGGCGCGGTGCGCGAAATTCTCGCAACCGAAATGCTCGAAGCCCTCGGCGTGAATACCAGCAAGACATTCTCCGTCATCGAAACCGGCGAACAGCTTGAACGCAATGACGAGCCCTCGCCCACCCGCTCGGCAGTGATGGTGCGCCTCAGCCACGGGCATATCCGCATCGGCAGCTTCCAGCGGCTGATGGTGCATGAGGAGCACGAGGAGCTTGCCCGCCTCGTCGACTATTGCCTTGCAAATTATCCCGGACTGCTGCCGCCTGAGAACGCCCCGGACCGCGACAATCCCGCGGTCATCCTGTTCCATCAGGCGGTCGAGCGGCTCGCGGATCTTGCAGCGAGCTACATGGTCGCAGGCTTTGTTCACGGCGTGCTCAACACTGACAATATGAACATCACCGGGGAAAGCTTCGATTACGGCCCCTGGCGCTGGCTTCCGCAGTGGCAGCCCGGCTTTACCGCCGCCTATTTCGACCACACGGGCCTTTATGCCTTTGGCCGCCAGCCCGAGGCGATCCGCTGGGACCTTGGGCAGCTGGCGATTGCACTGCGCCCGCTTGCCGAAAGTGCGCCGCTGATTGCCGCGCTCGAACGCTTCACGCCGCTTTATCATGCAGCGATGATGCGCCGCTTCTGCTGGCGGCTCGGGGTGGAGCAGCGCGGCGATGAAGCTGACGCGGCGCTGATCGAGGCTGCCGAGCGGATGATGCGCGAGGAGCAGATCGGGCCCGATGCGCTGTTCTTCGCGTACCGCGGCGGGCGCAATGCCGCAGGGCCGCTGGCCGAAGCCTTGCAAGGATATGTGCCCGTGCCGGGTAATCATCCTTATTGGGAACGCCATACCCCTGAAACCATGTTGCTGGATGAGGTTGAACACTTGTGGGCGGCTATAGACGAACGCGACGACTGGACCCCGCTTGAGAGCAAGATTGCGGCCTTGCGGGAGATGGGAGTTGCACACGGCGAACCGCCACCGGCTGAGGGCCATGCCAAGCGGGCATGACCGTTGGCTTTGACGATCGCCGTCCTGTTCGCCTAAGGCAGAACCGGATAGTTACGAGAGACACTGATTTTGTCCGAAACCATGGAATTGATTTCGACGCAGCCGGCAACAGGGGAATTCCTCTGGCGCGGCGCGCATGGCGATGTGTACGCTGCGGTCGAGCGTGCGCGCCGCGCGTGGCCGGGCTGGGGCAGCCAGCCGGTCGCGCGGCGCATGGAATTGATGCGCCGCTTCGCCAATCAGGTGCTCAAGGGGCAGGCCGAATTTGCCGAGCTGATTGCGCGCGAAACGGGCAAGCCCATGTGGGAAGCCAAGACCGAAGTCGAAGCGGTGATCGCCAAGGTCGAAATCTCGATCCAGGCCTATTCCGAGCGGACCGGGCAGCGCAAGCTCAACTCCGCGCTTCAGGGCAACTCGGCTTTGCGCCACAAGCCGCACGGCGTCATGGCGGTGCTTGGCCCGTATAATTTCCCCGCGCAT
>DAIQNS010000054.1:0-3850 GCA_036788315.1 Alteraurantiacibacter sp.
AATTTGGTGTGTTCGAGCAGTTCCTCGGCATCGTGGCTCGCATCGACAATCTCGATCAGATCGCGCAGCCACGCCACTTCGCCATCGTGCTTGCCGCCCTGCTTGTAGGCCCAGTGCGCGGCGAGGCCAAAGCCGTTGGTGCGGTGCATCTCGCGCGTGCGTATCTGCACCTCGACACGCATCGATTGCTCGTAAAACAGTGTGGTGTGCAGGCTCTTGTAGCCGTTCAGCTTGGGAGTGGAGATGTAATCCTTGAAGCGCCCCGGCACGAAATGAAACGCCTGGTGCAGCACGCCCAGCGCGCGGTAACAATCCGCGGCCGTAGCGGTGAGCACGCGGAAAGCCATGATATCGCTCACCTGCTCGAAGGGTAGATGGCGTTCGGCCATCTTGCGCCAGATCGAATAGGGATGCTTCTCGCGGCCCCACACCTCGACATCGAGATCGGCCTCGCTCAGCGCATGTTTTATATCGAGCGCAATCCGGTCGACCTGACCGACATCGGACTGACGCAATTGCGAAAGCCGGTCGTTGATCGTGGCGTAGGCTTCGGGCTCGAGCTGTTCGAAGGCGAGCAATTGCATCTCGCGCATGTATTCGTACATGCCCACCCGCTCGGCGAGCGGGGCATAGATATCCATCGTTTCGCGCGCGATCCGCTGGCGCTTGGCCGGGCTCTTGATGTGATGCAGCGTGCGCATGTTGTGCAACCGGTCGGCAAGCTTGACGAGCAGGACGCGCAAGTCTTCCGACATGGCGAGGAGGAACTTGCGCAGATTTTCCGCCGCGCGTTCATTCTCGGGCATCTGCTCAATTTTCGAGAGCTTGGTCACCCCGTCGACCAGCCGCGCGACTTCGCTGCCGAATTGCGCCTCGATATCCTCGATCGTGGCCAGTGTGTCCTCGACGGTATCATGAAGCAGCGCGGTGATGATCGTTTCCTGATCCAGCTTCAGGTCGGTCATCAGGCCCGCGACTTCGACCGGATGGCTGAAATAGGGATCGCCCGAGGCACGCTTTTGCGAGCCGTGTTTCTGCACCGTATAGACATAGGCGCGGTTAAGCAGCGCCTCGTCGGCGTCCGGGTCGTACGCCTTGACCCGCTCTACAAGTTCATACTGCCTCAGCATCGCAAACCCGATGTGCGTGCTTGGCGCCGTTTCGGCAAGCGCGAAGGTGAGCAAACGGTTGAAAGCTAGAGCGAAGCAAAGTTCTCGTAATTCCCGGTGCGGCCCGAAACAAGGATGATATTGCCCGGCACAGAAGGGCGCCAACGCAAACAGTTTGCCAATCTGCGCAGACGATGCCGTTGCAGCCCGTCGACCAGTTTTGACACTCCGTCGGCAAATTGCGAGTCAAAGCTGGCAGCGCGGCCTGCTATGTGAGAAAGAGGGTCAGGAATGCCGCTCTTTCATGAGGTTCCGTATGTCCTTCCGCCCGACCATTGCCGCCATCGCAGCTGGCCTGATCTGCGTACTCGCCACGCCGGCAATTGCGCAGGACGCGCGTGAAGACGCAGATATTCTGGTTGAGGCGGAGCGCGAACAGCGCTTCCGCGAAGCGCGCCAGCAGGCCCGCGATATAACGCCTCGCGCGGCGACCATCGCCTCTGCGATCGCCCGCTTTCAAGAACCGATTTGTCCTGGCACTCTGGGCCTCGATCCTGAAAGTGCGCGGCTGGTGAATGACCGGATCATGTACAATGCCGAAGCGATCGGCCTTGCCGTTGCCGAGGGCGAGGGCTGCACGCCGAACATCATTGTCGCAGTCGTGCCCGACCCGCGCGTGGATTTCGCCGAATTGCGCAAGCTCAACCATCCGTTGCTGCGCGGAGTGGATTTGTGGGAACGCAAGCGCGTGGCGAGGCAGGATGGCCCGGTTCTGGCGTGGAATATCACGCAGACGAGGACCGATGCCGGGCAGGCGCGCGGCGGCGGCGCGGCATTCGATTCCACACAGTCCAGCCGCCTGTCGCTCGGTGTGCGCGAAGATATCCTGCTTTCGGTAGTCCTGATCGATGATGATGTCATCGGCGAAGCTGACGGCGTGGCGCTCGCTGATTATGCGACCATGCGCGCCTTGGCCGAGACCACACCACCTGATGGCGATACGCCTTTGGGCACGGTGCTGGCCATGTTCAACAAGGATGCCATTTCCTCGCAGCGACTGACTGAATTCGACCTCGCCTATCTTCGCAGCATTTACGAAAGCCGCGATAACGAACCGAGCCAGTCCGCCTTTCGCGATCTGGCGCGGCAGATGGAGCGCGAATAATCAGCTCCAGGTCGCCTCGGGCGGCAGGCTCATCAGGATCGCCTCGATATTGCCGCCGGTCTTCAGGCCGAACAGCGTCCCCCGGTCATAGACCAGATTGAATTCGGCATAGCGGCCACGCCATTCGAGTTGCACTGCCTTGTCCGCAGGGGTGAAATCGCTCTCCATGCGGCGGCGGACCAATTGCGGAAAAATGTCGAGAAACGCCTCGCCCACATCGCGCGTGAAGGCGAAATTGCGCTCGAAACTGGCGGCATCATCGCATTCCAGATGATCGTAGAAAATGCCGCCTACGCCGCGGTGCACGCCGCGATGGGGAATGTAGAAATA
The DNA here is from genome assembly GCA_036788315.1 of Alteraurantiacibacter sp. Lineage (GTDB taxonomy): Bacteria > Pseudomonadota > Alphaproteobacteria > Sphingomonadales > Sphingomonadaceae > Alteraurantiacibacter. The sequence continues at coordinate 2,605 of DAIQNS010000054.1, forward strand.
GTCATCGGCCCACTTCTTGAAGCGCTCGTAATAGGTCGGATTATGGCCTGCGCATGCCGCACGGAAACGCGCGTGGAAGTCCTCTGTATCCTCGGCATAGGGGATCGGCGGGTTAAGGTCCGCGCCGCCGCCGAACCATGCCGCCTGCGTGGTGAGAAAGCGGGTATTCATATGCACGGCGGGCACGTGCGGATTGGCCATATGCGCGACGAGGCTGATGCCCGTTGCGGTAAATTGCGGGTGCTCGGCGCTGGCGCCATTCACCTGGCTGGCGAATTGCTCGGAAAATGTGCCTGCCACAGTCGACACATTGACGCCGACTTTCTCGAACACCTTGCCCTTCATCAGGCCCTGCACGCCGCCGCCGCCGTCCGAGCCATCTTCAGTCTCGCGGTCCCACGGAGTGTATTGAAAGCTCGCGTCCGATCCCGCTTCGCGCTCGACGGCTTCGAATTCCGCGCAAATCCGGTCCCGCAGACCTTCAAACCATGTTCGCGCCTGACCGGTCGCATCGCTCCACTGCGTCATTCGATTCTCCCTTTGCGCTGCCGCCCTGCGCGATCCTTGCCCGCCACGCTTTGAGCCAAATCAAAGCGTGAGGCAAGACTTGCCAAGCCCCGCGCAGTGCGGCAAGTGACACCGATGGTTCCCGTTTCGTTCGCCTTTCCCTTTTGTGCCGAGGAGTTTTGCCTGACGCCCTCGCGCGCGCTGTTTTGGCCGCGCGAGAATGCGCTGTTGGTCGCGGATCTGCATCTGGAGAAGGCAAGCTTTTTTGCCCGGCACGGCTCGTTCCTGCCGCCTTATGACAGCCGTGAAACGCTCGAGAGGCTGGCGCTGGCGATCCGCCAGACGGGCGCGCGCCGGGTGATCACGCTCGGGGACAATTTCCATGACAGCGATGGATCGCGGCGGCTCGAGCCGCATGCAGCAGGGATGCTGGCAGCGCTGACGCGTGTGGTTGACTGGGTCTGGCTCATGGGCAATCACGATCCCTCGATGGAAGCGCAGAATGGCGGCACCGTACTGGAAGAGCTGGAGTTGGCGGGCATGATCCTGCGCCACCGGGCGAAGGCAGGCGAAACCCGGCCCGAACTGTCAGGCCATTATCACCCGCGTATTCAGGTCAAAGTGCGCCACCGGCATATAAGGCGCGCTTGCGCGGTCCTTTCGCAGGATCGCAGCGGCAGCGGCCGGATGATTCTGCCGGCCTTTGGCGCGCTGACCGGCGGGATGAATGCCGCAGACC
>DAIQNS010000054.1:3860-11452 GCA_036788315.1 Alteraurantiacibacter sp.
GCGGGCACGAGGCTGGCCCGCTTGCCGCTCTGGCGCGAGGCCGATTGAGCAACTGCCAGCTCGGCCCAAGGTCTGCATTGAAGCAATTGAGCGCTGTGCAGACCGCCAGTCCGGCTCACCCTTGAGTGAAGAATGTTCGCGTAAACGCTGTTGCGGAAAACAAACTGGCGCTTGCCCGCACAAAACCCTACATAGCATCCCGATTGCAACATTGAGAGGAGCGATTCCATACCACGTCCACCCCGCCGCACTATGGCGCCGCCGACCAAATCCGGCCCCCGTTTCGACGACATGATTCAATCCGACAAGGTTCGCGTGATCGATGATCAGGGCGAAAACCTTGGCGTGATGTACACCAGAGAGGCGATCGAACGCGCCGCTGAATTGGGTCTCAACCTCGTTGAGGTATCCCCGAACGCCGATCCGCCCGTGTGCAAATTCCTCGATGTCGGCAAGTACCGGTATGAGGCCCAGAAAAAGGCCAATGCCGCGCGCAAGACGCAAAAGACGCAGGACATCAAGGAAATCAAGATGCGCCCCAACATCGACGATCACGATTACGATGTGAAGATGCGCGCGATGAACAAGTTTATCGATAATGGCGACAAGGTCAAAGTGACCTTGCGTTTCCGCGGGCGCGAAATGGCGCACCAGCATCTGGGCATGGACCTGTTGAAGCGGGTGCAGGCCGATATGGAGGAAAGCGCCAAAGTCGAAGCCTATCCGCGCCTTGAAGGGCGCCAGATGCTGATGGTGCTGTCGCCCAAATAGCAGGCCTGAGGGCACGCGCCGGAAGTTTTTTTCCAGAGGCGTGCCCCCTGCCTCTCCCCACATTCAAATTCGCACCCGCGCGGCCTGACGTGCGCCCAATGCGCCTGCCGGATCGCTCTTGTTGATTGCCACGGAATGTCTACACTTGGCACCATAGCTTGGGGGAAGCAAACGGGCGCGCCATGACAGCAAGACAGATCGGCCTTTGGCTTGGCCCTGCCCTGTTCGCGCTTACGCTGATTTTCCCCGCGCCTGCCGGGTTGGAGCAATCCGCCTGGCATGTCGCCGGACCTGTGGGCTGGATGGCGGCCTGGTGGATGACCGAAGCCATCCCGCTCAGCGCGACCGCACTGCTGCCTTTCGCGATCTTGCCGCTCTTCGGTGCGGGCACCGCGAATATCGTCGCCGCCGACTATTACTCGCCGATCCTGTTCCTGCTTCTGGGCGGCTCCTTCCTCGCGCTGGCGATCGAGCGCACCGGGCTGCACAAGCGGATTGCGGTGGCGATACTCGATGCGATCGGCGGGCGAGGCGGGGCGACAGGTCTGCTGCTCGGTTTCATGATTGCCGCTGCTGTCCTGTCGAATATCATCTCCAATACTTCCACCGCGCTTATCATGATGCCCATGGCGCTTGCCGTGCTTGCCGGGGGCGAGGCGACAGGCGAGCGAAACCCGGCCTCAAGTAGCGAAGCGATAGGCCAACCAGCCCCGGCCTCAAGCAGCGCAGCGACAGGCTTTCAAGAGGGTCTTGCAGGCGCATTGCCCATGGGCATTGCCTTTGCTGCGACCATCGGCGGGCTGGGAACCGTGATTGGCTCGCCCACCAATGCCATCAGCGTGGCCTTGCTCGCCGAAACCACCGGGCTCGAGATCAGCTTTGCCCTTTGGGCGGCCTTTGGCGTGCCCGTCGTCTTGCTGGGCGTCCCGCTCGCCTGCTGGGTAATAGCGCGGGTGCAAAGACTTGGCCGACATCCCTTCGACATGCGCCTTGCGCGCACGGCCCTACACGAGGTGCGGCCATGGACGAGCGCGGAGCGGCGGCTGATCATCATCATCGCGCTCACTTTCACCGCCTGGATGACAAGACCGCTTTATGACCGCCTGCTGCCCGAGGGTTCGGTGACCGATGGCACGATTGCCGTGATTGCGGCGCTTGCGCTGTTCATTCTGCCCGATGGCAACGGGCGGCGCATGCTCAACTGGCGCGAGGCCGACCGGGCGCCATGGGGCGTGATCCTGATGTTCGGCGGCGGGTTGGCACTCGCAGCGGCGATGACGCGCACGGGCCTTGCCGGCTGGCTGGGCGAGGCCTTGTTGCCTCTGACCGATGTGCCGCTTCTCCTGATCGCGCTGGCAATGGTGGCGCTGGTCATTCTCGTCACCGAGTTTGCCAGCAATGTTGCCACTGCAAGCGGCTTCATGCCTGTGGTCGCGAGCCTCGCGATTGCGATTGGCGGCGATCCGGTGCTGCTCGCGATGTCGGCCGCGATTGCGGCAAGCTGGGGCTTCATGCTGCCCTCGGCATCAGGCCCCAACGCGCTCGCATGGGCAACTGGGCGCATTGCCTTGCCGCGGCTCGTCACAGCGGGATTTGCGCTCGATCTGATCGGAATTGTGCTGATTGTGAGCGTCGTCTGGGGGGTCACGGCAATCCTGTGATTGCTCCCCGGCACAATACCTAAGCACGGCTAGCGCGTAACTTACGGTTTTGGGGTTATTGGCGCGTCCTAGGGTCGGCATTTTGATACAGGCGAGTAGAGATGGGATTTGAGACTAGGGTTGACGAGCGCGCCAATGCGGAAAATTTCGCAGCTGAGAACGGTGCGCGTCAGCGCATGCAACTGCTTGATGAGATCGGCGAGTTCCTGCTGCGTCATGATCTCGCTGTAACAAGCGACAATCTGGTCCATGCCCATGCCATCAAGAGCGGCGCGGATGTGAAACTCGCGCAGCTCGTTTCGCAGCTCGAATGCTCAGGCCAACCCGTCACCAAAGCCTTTCTCGATCGCCACGCGAGGCCCGCTCGCCAGGATGCCGACGAGATGGAGGAATTGCGCCGCCTGACCCTGGTGCTTGATCGCTCGGTCCTGCAATTCAGCGAAAGTACGCGCAACGCCAAGGAAGCGGCATCGACCTATGGCGACGAATTGCAAAAGACCGTCGATGCAGTTTCCGGCAGCGAAGAAATTCGCGCGCGTGGCAGCGAGAATATCGCGGCTGATATCACGCGCATCGCGCACAAGATGCTCGAACACACGCGCGCCATTGAACTGCGCATGAAGGAAGGCGAAGTCGAAGCGGCGCAGCTGCGTGAAAATCTCGAAAAGGCGCGCGCCGAAGCAAGCGTCGATCCGCTTACCGGACTGCCGAACCGGCGTGCCTTCGCCAAGGTCTTTGCCGAGGAATTCGAGCGTGCAAGGGATCAGGGAGAGCCGCTCGCGCTGGCGATTTGCGACATCGATTTCTTCAAGAGGGTCAATGACAATCACGGCCATGAAACCGGCGACAGGGTGATCCGCGCGGTAGGCCAGGCCCTCGATGCAATTTCAAACCGCTGCCACGTCGCGCGCCATGGCGGCGAGGAATTCGTGCTGCTGTTCTGCGGCCGGGATGTGGCAAGCGCGACCTCCACGCTCAATGCCGCGCGCGAGGATCTGAGCCGCAAGCGCTTCGTTGACCGGGTCACCAAGGCCCCAATCGGCTGCGTCACCTTCTCGGGCGGGATCGCTGATGCATTGGCCTACAGCGATATTGGCGATGCCCTGCGTGCTGCCGATGCAGCGCTTTATCGGGCCAAGGAAAGCGGGCGCAACAGGATCGAGCAGCACCGCGCCTAGCCCTTCCAGCTGCGCCGTTCCTCTGCCTGCTTGAGCACTTCATACGCGAGCGACAGCGCCTGAAATTGCGTAGCCGCCTCGGCATCGCCGGGCTTCACATCGGGATGCACTTCCTTGGCGCGCGCCCGCCAGGTCTTCTTGACCGCCTCGAAATCCGCATCCGCTTCAAGACCGAGCAGTTCGAGCGCGCGCATTTCATCGTCCGAGCGGCTGCCATCCCCCGAACTTGCCCAGCCATAATGCGCGCTTTCGGCATAGCCGGCATTGTCGCGCTGCTCGGCCTTGGCGCGCTGGGCGGCTTCTTCCTTGTCGAGCCCTTCGAAGTAGTCCCATTTCCGGTTGTATTCCGCGGCATGCTTCTCGCAGAAATACCAGCGTTCGGGGCTGTTGGGGCTTTTGGGCGCCGGGCAATCGCCCCGCTCCTCGCACAGGTGCCGGTCGCACAGCCGTACGCTTACCGCCTCGCGGCCTTCTTCATAGCCGCGCCAGCGGGGAAAGCCCCAATCGTTCGATCTGCGCGAGCCTACCACGGGCAGAAAAGAGAAATGTTCACCATGGCATGCCCTATAGCCACACAGTTGCGCCGCGTGAACCGTGCCTTTGGAGGAAATACGCTTCGTGCGAATGTTGTTCGTCGAGCGAAAACGGCTCGTGGGCGAGAGCATGGCGCAATTGCGCGCATTCTGGTGCAAGCGGCGCCGCAACTAACAAGGGACATATCGCATGAGCCGCCAACTGGCCTTTTCCGCCAGCATTTCGATCCTCGTCATGAGTGCCTTTGCGCTCAGCCACGGCGTGCCCGATCAATTGCGGCCCTCACATATGCAAACGGGCGCGGCAGCCCATGCCACCGCGCCCGCCCTGCCGGAACGGCTGGTGCCGCTCCTGGTCTTTACGCTCGGGTAATCCTTGGCGGCTCAGTCCATCATCACGGTGACGGCGCGGCGGTTCTGCGCCCATGCCGCTTCGGTTGATCCCATTGCCTTGGGCCGCTCTTCGCCATAGCTAACGGTGCGCAGCCGGCTTTCTGCAATGCCGAGACTCACCAGATAATTCTTCGCTGCGTTGGCGCGGCGTTCCGCGAGCGCAAGGTTGTAGTCGCGCGTGCCGCGTTCGTCGGCATGGCCTTCAACAGTCGCGCGCGCAGCCGAATGCGTCATCATGTATTGCGCTTGCCGGCGCAGCGCGGCGGCATCTTCGCTGTCGATGTTGAACATGTCGGTATCAAAGTAGATCGTATCCGCGCCGCTCATCTCGGCGGCAAAATGCGCCTGGCTGCCGGGCTGCGGCGCGGTCGGCGTGGGTGCAGTGGCCGTCGGCGCAGGCGTGACTGTGCTCTGCGGCGGTAGCGGCGTTTCGACCGGCGGTTTCTTGGCGCAGGCGGACAGCGCCAGTGCGCTCGACATGGTAAGCGCGATGACAAGCTTGTTCATAATAGTACTCTCCTTGCAAAAAGAGGGCGAGTGGGCCTGATTGCCTTGCCTTCTCGGGGATGGAACCATTTCACGGCAGCACCGGTCCCCAGGCCGGATCTGACGCGCCCACCGGCGTACGCAGGCGTCGCTCGTTCTGGCCGGTGAGATCCACCTGCCAGATTGAGGTTTCGCCCGAGCCACGTTCGGTGCGGAAAAACTGGATAATGCGGCCATTGGGCGCCCAGGTGGGCGCCTCGTCATGCCATGCATTCGTCAGGACGCGCAGATTGCGTCCATCAGGCGTCATCACGGCGATGTTGAAATCACCGGCGATGCGCGTGAAGGCGATCTGGTCGCCGCGCGGGGACCATTCGGGCGTGCCTGCACGGCCACCGAAAAAGCTTATGCGCTTCTGGTTACGGCCATCGGCATCCATGACATAAATCTGCTGCGAACCCGACCGGTCGCTTTCGAAGACGATCCTGCTGCCATCGGGCGAATAGGAACCGCCCACATCGATGCCGGGGTTGTCAGTGAGCCGCTGGGGCGTTCCTCCGGTGACGGGCACGCGGTAGATGTCGGTATTGCCGCCCACAGCCATCGAATAGAGGATATAGCGGCCATCCGGGCTCCAGCGCGGGGCGAAGGTGGGGTTGGTGCTTTGCGTCACCAGCGTCTGGCGCTGCGTGGCGATATCGTAGACATAGATGCGCGGATTGCCGTCCTCGTAGGAGAGATAGGCGATCTGCGAATAATCGGGCGAATAGCGCGGGGTCAGCGCAGTCGAACGGCCCGATGTGATGAAGCGGTGGTTCGCGCCGTCGCTGTCCATGATCGCGAGCCGCTTGACGCGTGCATCCTTGGGGCCGGTCTCGGCGATATAGGCGATCCGGCTGTCGAAGAAGGGGCTTTCGCCCGAAAGGCGCGAATAGATGAGATCGGAGCATTTGTGCGCCGCGCGGCGCCATTCGTCGGGGCGCACCACCCAGCCTTCACGCACCAACTCGTTCTGCAAGGCGACGTCATAGAGATAGCAGCCGATCGTCAGCCGCCCGTCCTCGCGCGCGCGGACAAAGCCATGCACGAGCATTTCGGCCGAGCGCCCCTGCCACACGCCCCAAGCGGGCGCGGTGATTTGCGGATAATCGGGGCGCGGCAGCGCATCGGGGCCGACGGGGCGGAACAGGCCATTGTTGCGCAGATTGTTGTGCACGATCCGCGCGATTTCCATACCGAGCGCACGGGTGCCATCGGCATTGGCGGGAGTGGGCTCGTCTCGATTGGTGGCAAAGGCGGGAATGGCAATGCCCAGATCCTGCCACGCGCTGTCATCGGTGACAGAGCCGACAAGCCCGCCTTCATCCTCGCTTTCGAACTCGGTCTCGACCGCAGGCATGGCAGCGGTCGCGGGATCGAGCGCATCCTGCGCAGCCAGCGGCATCGCGATAATCAGGACAAGAAAGGCAAACAGATTTTTGAACATCGTCACATCCTCTGATCAAATCGGAAACTGAGGCTGGACCACAGTGCGTATTTGTCGTGCGGCAAAGTAAAGGGCGAGGCCAATTCGACCGCCCGTATGGCCGCGTCTTCGTGAAGCTCGCCAAGCTTGCGATTGTGCCTGGTGACGCCGGTCTGGCTTACAACTCGCGGGGTGCCGCGCAAGCTTCCGTCGGGCGCCAGCGTCCAGGCGAGCATCGTAGTGATCTCCTGCGCACCCTCCGGCGCTTCCCAATGCTGCCTTAGCTGCCGGCTGATCGTGGCGACGAGAGCCTGGCGTAATTCAAGTTCGTCGTCCGTCACGACTTCCTTCTGCACATCACCGGGAGCAAGCGGCTGAGCAGAGCGCACGACCAGAGCCCCACCTTGCGTGCCACTGTCCTGCGCCAGAAGGGGCGCTGCGAGAATGAGCGCTGCCGCCGGGAAGACCATCATCCTGTGCATCCTCACAATCTCCTGTCGAAGCGCCATTCGCGCACGCGTTTCCACCGATCATAATACTGATCGGGCAAGTTGAAAGGCGCTGCAAGCTGAACCGCACGAATTGCCCTTTCGGCGTGCAGCCCTGCTTGCGGGCGATTGGAATCGGTGATGCCCGACTGGCTGACCACGCGCGGCATGCCGTTGAGCGTGCCATCGGCGTTCAGCTCCCATGTGAGCACGGTCACCAATTGATCCGCATCCACGCCCGAAGGCGCGGACCAGTGCGGCTTGAGCTGGCGCGTGATTGCGGAAGAGAGCGCGGCCTGCTCGGTCGGGCCGAAGCGCGCGGCGGGCGAACCGGCAGTGCCATCGGCGTCGCTTGTGCCGGGGAGAAAGCCGGGACCGAGGCGCGGCGCGGCGGGGCGCGGCGTTGCGGTTGTGCGCGGGGTCGGCGCGGGCGTCGGGCGGCTCGTGGTGCGCGGTGCCGGAGTGGGCGTGGGCGTGGCGCGCGGCTGCACGACGCGCGTCGGCTGCGGGCGTGGCGGCTGTACCACGGGCCGCGCCGGCGCCTCGGCAGGCGTTGGCACTTCGATAGTCTCGGGCTCGCTCATCTCGCCAAGCTCGGGAGCGAGGGCGGCGGCAGG
>DAIQNS010000055.1:0-3280 GCA_036788315.1 Alteraurantiacibacter sp.
TGGCCGATGCCGACCATTGCTCGCCTCCGGTCTTAAAGGGCATGGAGCCGAACAGGTCGAACTCGACGCCTTCGGTATCACGCTTGGTAATCAGATTGACCACGCCCGCGACTGCGTCCGAACCGTAAATCGAGGAAGCGCCGTCTTTCAGCAGGTCAACCCGCTCGACGATGGCTTGCGGCAGCACGTTGAGATCGAACGAGGACACGCCGCCGCGTGTACCGGACGGACCGGCACGGCGACCGTTGAGCAGCACCAGAGTGCGCTCGGCGCCAAGGCCGCGCAGCGAGATGGTTTCTGCACCGGTGCCGCCATTGGTGAGGAAGTTGGATGACAGCGCTGCCGTCACCTGGTCCGAGCCCGCCGCGATCGGCGAGCCTTGCACCATGTTGGCAGTCGAGTTGAGACCCTGACGCGCGGCGATCTCGGGGTTGATCACCGTCAGCGGGGCAGGGGCGGAAAATTCGTCACGACGGATGCGCGAGCCGGTCACGAAGATCATGCCATCGCCAGCCGTGCTGCCATCGGCGGAAACCGGGGCCTCCTCTTCCTCTTCTTCGACAGCGACGGTTACCGGAGCATCCTGCGCCAGGACCGGGTGTGCCGCGAGGGCGACGGACATGGCGATCGGTGCTGATGCGCCTTTCAAGATATTACGAAATTTCACGAGATAAGTCCCCTGCGGCGGCCGCTCAACGAACGGCCAGGTGAAAAATTGGAAGAGCCCCACAAATCGCTTCGCTTCCCTGCGTCCAGACAGGAGGCACTACGCAACTGCTGACGTGCTTGAAGGTTAAACTAGTTTCAATTCCAATCAGACGAAAACCGGATTATGTTTCAGTGCTGTTGCAGTTTCACAACAATGAATTTGCACGTTTTGCCACGCCGTGCCTTGCCAAATCACTAATCCGCCCTAGGGCAAAAAGCTGTGGCGCGAGCACAACACTTGGCGCAGCAGGGTAGCAGAGGGGGAAGCATGGCCGGTTGGCATATCGGAGTGATCGGCGGTTCGGGCCTGTATGATCCCGGCGCGCTGGACGATGCCCAGGAAATCACCGTCAAGAGCGCCTTTGGCGAGCCGTCCGGCCCGGTGATGACGGGCTATCTTGCAGGCGTGCGCTTCACGTTCATCGCGCGCCACGGGGAAGGGCATGTGCTCTCGCCAAGTCAGGTCAATTTCCGCGCCAATATCGATGTGCTCAAGCGCTGCGGGGTGAGCGATGTGCTTGCCATTTCGGCCATCGGATCGCTCCGCGAAGAGATGCAGCCGGGCGATTTTGTGCTGGTCGACCAGTTCATCGATCGCACCATCGGGCGCGAGCGCAGCTTCTTTGGCGAGGGGATTGTCGCGCATGTCCCGCTCGCCGATCCGGTCTGCCCGCGCATGTCCGAGCATGTCGCCAAGGCGGCAGCCAAAGCGCAGGCGCGCGTGCACAAGGGCGCAACTTACGTGGCGATCGAAGGGCCGCAGTTCTCGACCCGCGCCGAAAGCCTGCTGTACCGCGAATGGGGCGCGGATGTGATCGGGATGACCGCCATGCCCGAGGCCCGTCTCGCCCGCGAAGCTGAGTTGCCCTATGCGCTCATCGGCATGGTGACCGATTACGACTGCTGGCGCGAGGCGGATGCCGATGTCGATATCAGCGATATTCTCAAGACCATGAAAGCCAATGGCGATCTGGCGCGCAAGATGCTCGTGCAACTGGCCAGCGCGCTTCCCAAAACGCGCAAAGCGAGCCCGATCGATACAGTGCTGGATTATGCGATTGTCACAGCGCGCGAAAAATGGAATCCGCTGCTTGCGGCGCGGCTGGACGCGATAGCGGCACGTTTGTTATATAAAAACAAAGGATAATTCGAGCGGATACGAATCTTGCATCATTATCCGCTTCAGGAAGGGATCGTTGCGCATGCAACCGAACACATCATTATCGCGTTTTCTGCCGTATCAATTATCGATCGCTTCCAATGCGGTAAGCGGCCGGATTGCGCAGGAATATCGCGCGCGTTTCGGGCTGAGCATCCCCGAATGGCGGGTCATGGCCATTCTTGGCGATTCGGGCGCGATGACACAGCGCGAACTGACGCGCCGCACGCTCATGGACAAGGTGGCGGTCAACCGGGCCTGCAAGGTGCTCGAAGATCGCGGCCTGGCTGCACGCACGCCCAATGAGCAGGATGGCCGCTCGCATCTCCTCGCGCTCAGCGATCAGGGCAAGGGCATGTTCGAGGATATCATGCCGCTCGCGGTCGAAATGGAACAGCGCCTGTTCGAAGGCTTCAGCATCGAAGAGATGAGCCTGTTTCGCGGCATGCTGGAAAAGGTCCGCCGCCAGGTCGATGGCATGTCCGACGACGAGGATGAGGACCGCGATTTCGGCGTGAGCTGAGCAATGCGGGCAGTTGCGGAAAACAAAGGCGCCCCGGCATCGGTAAAGGATGCCGGGGCGCTTTGTTTGTGTTCAGCTTGAAGGCTTAGCTGCCCGTCTTCGCCGGCCCGTCGCTCGAGAAGGCATCGGCAATATCGCAGGCGGCGGGGCCAAGAATAACGATGAACAGCACCGGCAGAATGAACATGATCAGCGGCACGGTCATGATCGCGGGCAGGCGCGCGGCTTTTTCTTCGGCGCGCATCATGCGCTCGTTGCGGAATTCCGCCGAGAGCACGCGCAGCGCAGAAGCCAGCGGAGTCCCGTAGCGCTCGGTCTGGATCATGGTGGTCACCACGCCGCGCACGGCATCAAGATCGACGCGGTAGGCGAAGTTTTCGAAGGCCTGCCGGCGCTCGGTGAGGAACGCCAGTTCGATTGCGGTCAGGGCAAATTCGTCGCCCAGTTCGGGATAGGCGCGGCCCAGTTCGCGCGCCACGCGGTTGAACGCGGCATCGACCGTCAGGCCCGCTTCGGCGCAGATCACCAGCAAGTCGAGCGCATCGGGCAAGCCCTTCTGGATCGCTGCGGTGCGCTTGGCCGAAATGTTGCTCAGGTACATTTCCGGGCCCTTGTAGCCCAGGATCACTAGGCCCGCGAAACCCATGAAACGCTTCATGCTGCCCCAGTCGGGGAACATGTCGGTCCAGTAGAACATGACAATGCCCAGAAGGCCGAACACGACCGGCAGGACCATGCGCGCAAAGATGATGACGACCGCCAGTTCCTTGTTGCGGTAGCCGGCCTGTGCCAGCTTTTGCTGGACCAGCTTGACCTGGCTTTCCTGAAGGACTTTCATGCCCTCCAGCGTGTCTTTCATCTTGTCGGTGGTATCGCTGCGGCGGGCAAGG
>DAIQNS010000055.1:3290-11383 GCA_036788315.1 Alteraurantiacibacter sp.
TTCTTGGAGCCTTGCGCCATCAGTCCGGTCTTGAGCTCGACGCGGCGGGCATTGAGCGCCTTGACGCGCTTGGCCATCGGATCCTTGACCGTGATCGCGGTGTAAATCGCGAAGATCACGGCCATGGCGGCAATGGCGGCAAGGATCGAGCCGACGACAAAAACGTCGACGCCGAGCAATGTAGGGCCGGAAGGGGGGGCAATCATGGTTCAGCCTTCCTCGCTTAGATCTCGAAACTGACCATTTTGGCCATGATGAAGACGCCAATGGACATCCACACGAGCCCGCCAAGGCCGGTGATGATCAGGCGATCGTCTTCCCAGAACCCGCTGAGATAGGCCGGGTTCATCCAGTAAACCATCAGGAACACGAGGAAAGGCAAGGAGCCCACAATGTAGGCGGAGGCTTTTGATTCCGAGCTCATCGCCTTGATCTTGAGCTTCATCTGCGCGCGCTTGCGCAAGACGTCAGCCAGGTTGGACAGCGTTTCGGCAAGGTTGCCGCCGGTCTCGCGCTGGATGGCAAGCGTGATGACGAAGAACTGGAATTCGGGCGTGCCGAGCTTGTCGGCGGTCTGCTGGAGCGATTCCTCCATCGTCTTGCCGATCTTGATCCGCTCGACCACCGCGCGGAACTCCGCGCCGACCGGGCCGGGAACTTCGCTCGCCACAACCGCCAGCGTTTCTGCCACCGGCAAACCCGAGCGCAGGCCGCGCACCAGCAATTCGATGGCATCGGGGAATTTGGCGTTGAAGGCGTTAAGGCGGCGCTTGATAAGGTGGCCGGTGACAAGGTGCGGAAGCCCTGCGCCAAACATCACGCCAATGCCCAGCGAGAGCATGAACGCGCCTGTTTGCAGCAGCAACAAGACCGAAAGCGCAAGCGCAAGGCCAAGCGAGCCGTAGATATATTGGCTTACCGTCCAGCTCGTGCCGGTGCGCGCGAGGCGGGTCTGCAAAGCCTCGATCCGCGAGCCGGAACCTGCGGCCCTGTACATCTTGGGCTTGCGCGCGGCGATCGCCTTTTTCAGCTGGCTTTCGACCTTGGTGAGGGTGCTCTCCGAGTGCCGGAATCGCACGGCCTGGAGGCGGCGGTTGCCTTCCTTCGCCAGATTGGGTCCGGCAACAAGCGTATAGCCCAGCACCAGCAGGCCAAAAATGCCGCCTGACAACAGCAGGAGTTGTAGAATACTCATGACTGGCTAACTCTCACCTCGAACAAGCAGTTTTGAACGCAAGGAACCAGCGCGCCGCGTGGCGGGACAGGTTCCTTGCGCCCGATCATCAGGAATTCGCCTTCGCAAGCGCATCCTTCTTCTTCGAGCCGAGGAGCGACTTGAGATCGAACCCGCCCAAGAGCGAAGAGGATTTGCCGGCCTCGTCAAGGCTTGCGCCATCGTCTTCGACGACCCCGATGATTGCCTTGGCAATTTCGAGGATCGGGGCGATGGTTTTGGAGGTCTTGTTCGCATGCACGAAGGTCTGGCCCAGCTTGGCGGCATTGGTTGCAGCTTTCTGGTCGAAGACGATCTGGTAGTTGATCTTGCGCTCGATCGAGGCTTCGAAATCAGCCTTGCTGATCTCGGCAGCAGCGGACTGGACGCGGTTGCACACGATCAGCGGATGGGCGCCGGGCGCATTCGCCTTGAGCCACGACAAGAGGCGGATCGTGTCGCGCGCGGATGCGAGCGTCAACTCGGTCACGAGCACCACGACATTCACATCGGTCAGAAGATGCGGGAAGTTGATCAGCATGTTGCGCGGCATGTCGATTACCGTGGTCGAGAAGGCCTGACGGAACTCCTCTTCCAGCTGCACGAAAGCCGTGCCATCGGTCATCAGCGGCGAATGGATCGGCGCCTCGGCCGACATGATGGCGAGATTATCGTGCGCACGGATCATGGCGCGTTCGATGAACAGGCCGTCGATCCGGCTGGGGTTCTCGATCGCGTCGGTCAGGCCGCGGCCCGGCTCAAGATCGAGCGAAAGCGCGCCGGTGCCGAAATGCACGTCAAGGTCGAGCAAGGCGGTCGAACGGTTGTGCTCGGTGGCAAACAGCCAGGCGAGCGACGTGGCCAGCGTGGATGCGCCAACGCCGCCACGCGTCCCGACTACGGCTGCGGTGATGTGTTCGGCATCATCCTCGCCATCGCCGGTGCGCGGGGCGGTGAACACGGCCTGCGCAGTGGTCAGCACATCGCGCAAGGCATTGGCCGAGAGCGGCTTGAGCAGATAATCATGAATGCCGCTCGAGAGCAGATCGCGATAGAGGCGCACGTCATTGACCTGGCCGATTGCGATCACCACGGTGCCGGGTTCGCAAACCTCGGCCAGCGCATTGATATCGTTCAGCGGATCACCGCTTTCCGACAGGTCGACCATGAGAATCGCCGGGCTTGCTGCAATCGAAAGCGACTGGACTGCATTGCGCAGGCCGCCCTTGTTGCACTTTTCCGGCTGCCAGCCCATTTCGATGATGACCGGACGCAGCACATCGAGCGCCGCCTCGTCGCAGATATAGGCTGCGAAAGGATCGCGGCTGCCCATGTTGCTGAGCTTAAAAGGAGCATTCATGGCTTAGCCTCCACTGTTCACTTCAGGCAGCTCGGTGCCACCGCCGCCGGTCGGCTTGCGATCGCGGAAGCTGTTGATTGCCGCGTTTGATGTCATAACCGTGGTCTCGCCGGTGCCCTTGGCGCCTTCGAGAAGATGCTCGGGGTCCGCGACCATGGCAGCGAAATTGCTGTTGACCGCGCAGCCGAAGCCTTCGGACATGGTATTGCCAAGCGTGGTGCCGAACTGGCCCGACCAGTCGGGGCAATCAGGAACATGCGCGCTCGAACGCGTCACGATCACGCGGACATCGCCGGGATTGACGAAGCCCTGGGTGACAGGCGTGCCTTCGCTCAGCAGAATGCCGTGGCGTGCGGCGATGGCCGCGATATCCTCGCGCACCGCCCGGTTGGTGAGCGCATCGTCAATCGCCACGCGGTCACCATAGCCAAGGTCGAGCATTTCGAACCATTGCGCCACGCGCTGCTGTTCGGGAACGGTCAGACCGCTGGTCCCGGCAGAAACATCGAGCATGTAATTGGTCCGCTCGACCACAGGCTGCTTGATCGAGTCGAGCGAGGCATTGTGCGGGCCATTTCCGCCGCAGGCGGCAAGGCCAAGCCCGAGCGAGAGAGCCAGGGCCGATGCCGCGGCGCGTTTGAAGCTGATAGTCATTGCGTTCACCTCTCTCACTTTCACTTCAGGCTGAAACCGGGGCGCGCGGCCTCGGCATTGAGTTCTTCGCGGCCCTCGGGGCGCTCGCCCTGAGCCAGCGCTTCGCCGTCCTGCGCGTTCACGCTGACTTCGGGCGCAGCGGAAGCATCGCTGGCCGCACGCGGCATCGGGCGCACTGTGCCGGGGCGGCCTGCACTATTGCGATGGAGCAGGAACTGCTCAAGCGCATTGGGCGAGGCGTAGCCGTCGGTGGGCAGGCGGATGTCGCGGTCGTTGACGGGCTTCACCAGATATGGCGTCACGACGATCACGAGCTCGGTTTCGCCGCGCTGGAACTCGGTCGAGCGGAACAGGCTGCCCAGGATCGGGATATCGCCTGCGCCCGGTGCCTTGCTGACCGTATTGGCGGCGCTGCTCGACAGGAGCCCTGCAATCATGAAGCTTTCGCCCGATCCGAGCTCGACGGTCGTTTCCGCACGCCGGATGGTGAGGGCAGGAATGCTGAAGCCGTTCAGTACAACTGCGCCCTGCGTCGAGAGTTCGGAAACTTCGGGAGCCACGCGGATCGAGATGCGGCCATTGGCAAGCACCGTCGGGGTATAGGCGAGGCTGACGCCAAAATTCTTGTATTCCACCGTGGTCGCGCCAAGCCCCTGGCTCAGGGGAATCGGGAATTCGCCACCGGCAAGGAATTCGGCCGTTTCGCCCGAGAGCGCAGTCAGATTGGGCTGCGAGAGCGTGGTGACCAGACCTTCGCGCTCGCCAATGTCGAGCGCGGCGGCGATGTCGAGGCCGAACAGGCTGGTAACGGCTCCCAAAGTGGTCGATCCGGCGAGCGGATTGATGCGGGTGCCTTCAATTTCGGTTCCGTCGGGCAAGATCCGCACCACATCCTGGCCGATACCCAGAGGCGGCTGATCGCCGGTCAAGAATTGCGGAATCGCGCCTGGGCGGCCCTGTCCGATCCCGAACTTGAACCCGCCGGAACCGTCAATCGAGGTAAGATTGGTGCCCAGATTGCGCGCCAGAGTGCGGTTCACCTCGGCAAAGCGCACGCGCAGATTGACCTGCAGGGGCGTTGCCATCTTGAGCCGCGAGATCACGTTGGTGGCTTCGCCGGTGAAAGCACTCACGAGCCTTTCGGCTTCCGCAGCGTCTTCGGGCGCGGCAACCGTGCCGGTGAGCAGAACCGTGTTGGCGCCCATGGTGGCAACGCGGATGTCGGCTTCGGGCATCGCCAGACTGAGCAATTGGTCGATGCTGTCGATGTTGGAGCCGACGCGGACATTGGCGGACCAGATGATATCGCCCGCAGCATTGCTGGCGTAGATCGTGGTCTCACCTGCGCCAAGGCCAAAGACGAACAGCTGACGCTGCGACTTGACCTGCACATCGGCAATGCCTTCGTTGGCGACAAACACATCGGCCATGTTGCCGGGAATATTGACCAGCTCGCCGCGGCCGATCGAGATCACCAGATCACCTGCCGGAGCAATGGTGCTCTGGGCCTGCGCGATGCTGGTGGGCATCGCGAGCAGCGGCGTGATGGCCGCAGCCGCGCAGAGCATGGATTTAAGAAGGCGCTTTTGCATCGTCTTGCCTTTCAGGGAAGCTGCGTTGCGTTCGTTGGATATGCAGGCGGTCATCGCGTTCACCGCAGCACTGAAGTGGCGACGGGCACAGTTTGCGCCGCGTTGTTGGTTCCGCGCACGGTCTGGCTGACAAGCGGCGCGGCCGAAACCGGACCTGCCTGTTCAACCGCCGTGGCCTTGCCGCGCGTCACTCGCACGGTCGGACCGGTGGGCGCAGGCTGACCTGCAGCGCGCGGCTGGGCCGGTGCGGGCGCAACATATTGTTGCGGCGCTGCATTGCCGCCGCCCATCGCGGGCATGGTCCGGCGCTGGAAGCGCGAGACATCGCCGCCGGTGACGAAAGTCGTCGCATTGTCACGCGGGGCAGAGACCACCCGGCGCAGCAGCGCTTCTTCTTCATCACGCGTCGCATTGGCAGGCAGGTTGATATCGCCTGCGGCAATCGCGCGTTCGAGTTCGGCCTGGTTGTCGGCAATCGAGCGCAGCGACAGGCTGAGCGTGCCGATGGTCTGGGCGACAGCGATCTTCTCGGCAATGCGCGGGGTCACCTCGATCGTCACGGTCCGGAAAGCGCGCACAACAGTGCGGCCGTCCTCGGTCGTGGTCGTCTCGGTTTCCTGATCGGTTGCGAGAACACGCAGGTTGAAAAGGATTGTCTCGGACGCCTTGAGACCTTGCGCGCCCTCGCCGGCAACCGCCTGCGTCAGCACAAGGTCAACACGGTCGCCCGGGAAGACGAAGCCGCCAACGCCGGTCTGCGCGGAAACGGGAACCGTTACAGCACGCATGCCCGGCCCGAGGGCAGCAGCAAGGAAGCCGCGATCGCCGGGGGCAACAAGTGACCCCTGCGTTACGGGTTCGCCCGCAGTGATGGGGTGGCGCACCACGGTGCCGAGAAGCGCTTCCATATCGGCCTCGCCATCAAGGAAATAGGCGTCCTGCACCATTTCCTTGGGCCACAGCTGATAGGCAATCGCGTCGGCGGTGATGATGGTGCCAACAGGCAGGCCGCGCTTGGCAACCAGCACCTTGGGGCCTTGTTCCACCGCTGCGGCAGCTTCTGCTTCCGGAGCAGCAGCGCCAGCGAACATGCTCCGCGCAGCAAGAGCTGTCCCGACCGCAATGATCAGCGCTCCTACCAACAAAATGAGCTTCTTCTTATCCATGGTTCGTCAAGCCCCTTCAATGGTCCTTGAGTTAAGGTTTCCGTCAAATACGGTGTAAGTGGTTAAAATCAGGTTCACCCGGCAGACCCTGCAAGAGCGCTGGCCGGAAGATAGAATGTGCCGATGGTCCACAGCCCCGCGAGCGAGATTGCCACGCCATAAGGAATGGTCAGCTTGTGGCGCTGGCGGCGCATGATGTGCCAGAAGCCGAAGCCCAGCGTCAGGACGCCGCCCAGCAGCGCCATCATGATCAGCAATTGCAGATAGGCGACCGGCGCAATCCACAAGGCCAGCGCAGTCAGCAGCTTCACATCGCCCCCGCCCATGGCGCGCATGGCAAACAGGATCGTCAGCAAGAGAAACACGATGACAGCAAGTCCAAGCTGGACCACGATGCTTGTCGGCTCGAAGAAGGTGAGGCCATCGGGTACGAGCGGCATTCCGCTCGCCCACCAGAACACCGGCGCGAACAGGGCAATGGTGCCATTGAGCCAATTGGCGATCTTGCGGCTCTTCAGATCAGTGAAGGCAGCAATGATCAGCGCGATTGCCAATGCGGCAAGCAGGCCATATTTGATCGGATCGTCCAGCATTTAGCCCCCCGGGGAAATTCCCTGTCTGTTGGCTTACTAGCGTGCATCACTTACCAAAAAGTAACCAAGGGCAGGAGGTTGGAATTAGGCAAGGCGATAAAAACCGCGATGCGCTGCCCGATACTCGTCATGTTGCGCGGGCGATGCGACGGAAAGCAGATGGAGCGCCAGCGATGGCCATCTGATCCGTCGGATCGACTGGCCCTTGCCTGCGGAAAACACGCAAGTGCATGGAAATCTGTTGTTTATGGCCGGGCGCGGCGATGCTTATGAGAAATATCTCGAGACTTTCGAGCACTGGCGCTTGCAGGGCTGGCGCGTCACCGCGTGCGACTGGCGCGGGCAGGGCGGCTCGGGCCGACTGGGCAAGGATAATGCCGGCCATATCGAGGATTATGGCATATGGGTCGCCGACCTTGCGCAATTCTGGAGCGGCTGGGCAGCCGAACATGCTGGCCCCAATGTGCTCGTCGGCCATTCGATGGGCGGGCATCTCACCTTGCGTGCGGCGCTCGAAAAGGTGCTGAAGCCTGCGCCCGATGCGCTGGTGCTGAGCGCGCCGATGCTCGATGTTTCGCCCGCGCGCGTTCCGCTGTTCATCAAGCACGCGCTGGCGAAAGCGATGATGAAGCTGGGCGATCCGCTGCGCCCGGCATGGGGCAAAGGCGAAAAGCCCGCAACGCTCATGCGGCTGCGCCAGGAACTGCTGACGCATGATGCGCTGCGTTACGAGGACGAGAAATGGTGGCGCGAACAGCGGCCCGAACTGGTACTTGGCCCGGGCAGCTGGAGCTGGGTCAATGCCGCCATGCATTCGATTGCCCGCATCAACGCGCGCGGCGCGCTCGAAGCGCTCGACATTCCCGTGTTCATGCTTTCGACCGCCGCCGACAAGCTGGTCAGCCCTTCGGCAATTGCCCGCGCCACGGCGCGCCTGCCCGATGTCGAGGCCCTGACCTTTGGCGCGGAGGCGCGACACGAAATCCTGCGCGAGGAAGATGGGGTGCGCAACAAGGCGCTGGCCGCGATCGATGACTTTCTGGAGCGCCGGGTTTCGGCATGAGCGAACAATTCGATATTGTCGTGATCGGCGCGGGGATGGCAGGCGCGAGCATTGCCGCTGAACTGGCGGACATGCTGGCCGGGCAGGCAAGCATCCTCATTGCCGAGGGCGAGGCGCATCCCGGCTATCATACCACTGGCCGCTCGGCGGCGTTCTGGGAGGAATGCTACGGCGGGCCGCGGATCGTGCCGCTGACGCTGGCCTCGGGGTCTTACTTGCGCGAGGGAGGCTTCCTCAAGCAGCGCGGCGCGCTCTATATTGCGCGCGAGGGCGATGAGGCGGGGGTTGCGGCTTTCATCCAGAGTTTTGCCGGAACGGGCGTCACCATCGAGCAACTGGACCGCAAGGCGATGGAAGCGCTGGTGCCGGGCATTCGCCCCGGCTGGAGCCATGCGATCAACCAGCCCAATTGCGCGGATATCGACGTGGCAGCCCTGCATCAGCATTATCTC
>DAIQNS010000056.1:0-1318 GCA_036788315.1 Alteraurantiacibacter sp.
ACGGCAACCACACCGCTCCCCTCGGCGGAGCCTATTAGCATCTCTATAAACAGATCAGGATCAGTGCGCCGCTACTCCCACGCCTGGCCGAACTGCTCGATCTGTCGTTCGACGAACTGCTCATGGGCCAGCCCAGCATCCGCCTGCCCGGCAAGCGCAGCCCCGCCTCACGCCTCGAACAGCAGCTCGATGCCATCGCCCGCCTGCCCAAGGCAGAGCAACGCGCCGTCTCAACCCTGCTCACCGCCGTCCTCACCCAGCACGGCGCACAGACCGGACAGGAGGCCGCACTCGCCTCCTGATCCACCTCAGCCGCTCACACGCGGCATGGCAGCGCGGAACAGCAGCACGGGACGGCCACGCCGCTCCCGATAGCGGAGCTGTTTTGCAGCTCTATCTACACCCCCACCACCGCGACCAATCGGGCCCGATCGCCCTGATTCCCACGGATCGCAGACCACTCGCGCCAGGCAGCAGGATTGCGGCGACAGATCAACCCCTTACGCCAAAGTGAGTGCCCTACGGATCAGCGCTAACCCGCTCCACTCGCACACGGGTCACTTTCGCCCAAAACGGTTTTCTGCACCACTTCAACAGCATACTTCCCGAAAGCGCGGGGTACGGTGTGCCGGGTATACCTACCCGCTCACGAGTGAGCTCAGCGGGGACCGGTATTGAAGGCGGGGAGTACAAGGAAGCGCTTGGCTATGATCCCGCGCGGCTTTCTCCCTCGTAGGTTGATTCTCAGGGTTCCATCTAAATTGCCTTCAATCGGCAAAGTTATCGTCGACCACCATCTCTGCAAACTGCTGCGGCGTAAGTACCGTGCCATTTTGGCGGGCGATCTCTGTATTTCGTGCCCAGAGAGCTTTCAACCGATCGGGCATGTTGGCGTCCATGTTAACAGTACCAGCGATAATTTCCTGCCACGACCCGTTGGATTTATAAAGGTTTTGCAGCTTTGGTGTCATGCTCGCGAGAGAGGAAGATTCCCTTTCAGGTAGCTCTTCAATCGCCCAGAGCACGTAGCATTCGAGAAGACGAAGCAGCGGCTTTCCCCCGTAGCGAGCATTAGTTTCCATGGTCATATCATATCCGGATCAAGTTCGAGCCCATTAATGAACTCACCAAAGGAGGGCGCTATCTCAACGTTGGCGAAGCCTTCGTCGTGTAGGCAGGCCGAGACCTTGGGGGGGGTGGTAGACATGTCGAGGATGAAGAGGTTCCCCCCTCCATCATCCGCTATGGGTATCTGCTTCTCGCCCAAGATCGGTCGCCATGCCCTGGCATTTGCCCATAGACCCTCCAGCGATTCCTG
>DAIQNS010000056.1:1328-4282 GCA_036788315.1 Alteraurantiacibacter sp.
ATCTTCATCCAAATAAAAAAAACGACTGATTGCT
This sequence comes from Alteraurantiacibacter sp., assembly GCA_036788315.1. Taxonomy (GTDB): domain Bacteria; phylum Pseudomonadota; class Alphaproteobacteria; order Sphingomonadales; family Sphingomonadaceae; genus Alteraurantiacibacter. The sequence continues at coordinate 1,363 of DAIQNS010000056.1, forward strand.
CGCATGGCGATGTCGTGCCGCCCCATCGGCGCAATGGAGTCTAGCTCCGGATGCCCTCCGTTGGAGTACGTCAGGAGGCCGATATATTCCGGTGGCAGAGATACCCCAAACTCGCGCTCAAAGGCCGAGACAACCTCCCGCGACGGAGGTGCGCGATCGACTCTCTTGCCCCCGTCGTTGAGATTCAATTCTGCAAGGTCTCTCATCCTGATCTATTTCCTCGGAGGCGCGCCAGCGGGTATCGCCCAGGTTGCATAACCTCCTCTGCCATCAGGGTGAAGAGTGTTCCATAGCGCCGGGTCCCAATGCTGGCTCTTTGGAATAAGTTGCATCGACCCCGGTTCAGCGCCGTGATGCCAAACCCAATCGGCAGGCTTGTTTCGACCGCCGGTCTTGGAAACCGCACTCTGCACCCCGGGAATCAGCTCCTCCATTTGAGCCGCCCAAGCTGGATCGGATCGAAGAGCATCATCAAGCGCCGCATTTGCTCTGTTGAAGTGTACGCCATCGCTCCCCCCCAAACGCTGGCATCCAGCTTCGTTTCGTAAGCAACGCTGTAAAACTTGCCGTTCGCGACTGTTCTCTCTGCGGCGAAGTTCGCTAGCTTAAGACCTTGTCCTACAAACCTTGCGAACAAAGCCGCCTCACCAAGTGCGGCGGCGGCGTCAGCTGGTGTGACGGACACCGGCATGTTATACACGTTGGATTGCATTAGGTTCGCATGCGCGTATGCGATCGTTAGCTCGTTACCTCCTCCTGCCGAACCTACGATCGCCATTGCCCCAGCATTCTGGAGACCAAATGTCGAGGGAAAAAGCTCATAGGTGAATGGTAACGCCAAGACATCAAAAGCCGTATTGGAAACTGCCAAATCTGCTTCTGCCTTCGCCACATAGGCTTCTCCAGTAACTTGCAGACCAGCCTCTATGTCGTACGCTAGCTTCTCTTGCCAAGTCATGCGGTTGGCTGTCACTACCATCGGAAGGTTGCCGTTTTGCTCCCAATCAGCAAAGATCTTCATCACATTTTCGTAGTCTAGGAAGTCATGCCCTGTGGAGGCACGATGGCTCTCGTTCCGTGCCAAGAAATGCTCCTTCATTTTATACAGATGACTTAGATCTTGGGGTGTTGTTTCCCTTGAGATCTTTTTGAAACGGATCGGTTTGTAAAAGGTTGAAGCGCCCGGACTTAAACTCACGCCAGATGACGCGAGGCTCTCCACACTTTCGCCTACAGTTTGACCTGTTGAAGATGATACGGGATCAAGAACCAGTTCAGGTAGAACGATATCAATCTTGGGTAAGTCAGTCTGCAGCGGCGCGTCAGTGTCGTAAATGGCAACCCCTCTAGGCTGCGCCCGGTCAAGTTCAGCCTGCCGAACTGCCGATCGACCACTCCCACTCACCGAACCAACCAGCGCCCGTCCAACCACCTGCCCGATAACATCCGGCAAGCCCGCCCGGACATTGCGGCCAAAGCTCGATCCCTCGATTGCCGAGCGCGTCGCGGCGCTGGCAAGCAGGCTCGCTGCTCCCACGGCAGTATGGGCAGCTATGTTGCCAGGCGATTGCCCGTTCACTGCATCCAGTCTGGTGAGGCCAAACTCCCGCGCGAGGCCATTGCCAATGCCCGCGCGACAATCCGTCTGGCCTCGCCGCGGTCGCGCCGCTAGACTGCTGTTCTGATCATCCCCCTCCCCCTGCTTTCTACCGGAGCATACTACAATGCGCGCGTTCGCACTTCCGTTCATCTCTTCCGCCCTCGCATTGTCGGCCTGCGCCAGCTATACTGATGCCATGCCCGAGGATCCTCCTGCCCGCGCGCCGGAAGGCGAATGCGATGCCGCGCTGGTGCAGGATTTTGTCGGCCAGAGCGTAAATGCCGAAATCGGCGCTGCCATCATGGCGCAAAGCGGCGCGCGTTCCTTGCGCTGGGGTCCGCCCGACAGCGCAATGACCATGGATTACCGGCCCGACCGGGTGAATGTGTTTTATGATGACGAACGGGTCATCGAGCGCATCACCTGCGGCTAAAGCGGTTGCCGCAAGCGCATGCCTTGCGTAACCTTGCAGGCATGAAAAAGCTTTCCTTACCGCTCCTTGCGGCCACGCTCGTGCTCGCCGCAGGATGTTCGCCCGAAGCCGGTGCGCCCGAGGAAGAGACAGCGCCTCCCCCGGTTGTTGCAACCAGCGCGCCAGCCGCCGACCCTGAGAGCATCCCGGCGGCCTTCCATGGCAGCTGGGACGCGCCGGGTGGCAATTGCGCGCCCGGATCCGATTTGCAGCTTTCGATCGCGGGCAAAGCCATCACCTATTACGAAAGCGTGGGCGAAGTGATCGCTGTCAGCAGGCGCGGACCCATGGAGGTCGAAGTCACTCTGGCGATGGAAGGCGAAGGCGAAAGCTGGGAACGGCGCGAAACCCTGCAGCTGCGCGATGAGGGCAGCACGCTGGTCACCGGCGAGAGCGAGAAAATCCTGCGCGAGCCGTGTGTGTGAGCGCGGGCTTTCGCACTTCGCTGAGCGGACAGACCGCCACCATCACGCTTGCCCGCCCTGAGGTGCTCCATGCGCTGAACGGGGAAATGTGCACCGGCATGGCGCAAGCCTTGCTCGAATGGCGCGAAGACGCGGCGATTGCGCAGATCATCATCGAGCATGAGCCGGGCACGCGCGGCTTTTGCGCTGGCGGCGATGTTGCGGGAGTGCGCGCTTCGGCCTTGGAAGATGGCGGCGCTGCGGGGCGGGCAATCTTCATGGCCGAATATCGCCTCAACCATCTGCTCTTCACCTATCCCAAGCCGGTGATCACTTTCATGGACGGGGTCACCATGGGCGGCGGCGCGGGCCTCGCGTTTCCCGCCGCTTTCCGCATTGCGACGCCAAACACGCTTTTCGCGATGCCCGAGAGCGCGATTGGCC
>DAIQNS010000056.1:4292-11279 GCA_036788315.1 Alteraurantiacibacter sp.
GTTTCCCGATATTGGCGCGGGCTGGTATCTGCCGCGGCTGCCCGGCCATCTGGGTAAATTCCTCGCGCTGACGGGCGCGCGGCTCGACGGGGCGGAATGCCTGTGGGCCGGGATCGCCACGCATTATCTCGAGGCTCAGCAGCTTGCGGAGGCGAAGCACGCCTTGCGCGCTGCGCCGAGCGATCCTGCCGCTGTGCTGGCGCGCTTTGCAGGCGATCCGCCACCTGCGCGCCTGGCCGGCAACGCGGAGCGGATCGCGCGCCTGTTCGCCGCTGACACCCTCGAAGCCATCCTTACCGACCTCGCGGCGGACCCGGGCGAATGGGCAGCTAAGGAGTGGCGCGCGGTTACCGCCAAATGCCCCGCCAGCAGCAAGGTTGCGCTGTGCCTGTTCGCCTCAGCGCCGCAAGTGCCCGATTTCGCCGCCGAGATGCAACGCGAATATGCCATCGCCTCCCGAATGCTCGTGCGCGCCGATTTTGCCGAAGGCGTTCGCGCGGTTCTCCTCGACAAGGACAACGCGCCGCATTGGCAGCCCGCCGCGCCCGAGGAGGTTACGCAAGCGATGCTCGATGCAATTTTTGCACCCCTGCCCCAGGACGAGGCATGGACACCGCACGCCGGTTGAAATTGCAGAAAGAGATTTACCTCGCAAAGCTTGTGCTGCACTGCACAAGAGAAGACAGGGATTGATTATGACCGACGCCGAACTTGCCGCACAATTGGCGCATTGTGCAGGCCGCATCCTTCTCGAAGTGCAAACCAGCCACATGTTCGAAGGGCAGGAGCACGCCAAGGCGCTGGGCAAGGCGGGCGACCAGACCGCGAACCAGTTTCTCGTCCATGCCCTGCGTGCGCAGCGGCCCGAGGATGGCCTGCTGTCTGAAGAGAGCAAGGACACCGATGAGCGGCTCTCCAAATCGCGCGTGTGGATCATCGACCCGGTCGACGGCACGCGCGAATATGGCGAGGCGCGCGCGGATTGGGCGGTGCATGTCGCGCTGACGATCGATGGCAAGCCCGAAATCGGCGCGGTTGCCCTGCCCGGCCTTGATGGCGGCATGGTGCTGCGCTCGGACGCGCCGATTGCGCTGCCTGCGCCTTCGGCCATTCCGCGCCTGCTGGTCAGCCGGACCAGGCCCGCTGCCGAAGCGGTGGCCGTGGCCGAGAAGCTTGGCGGCGAGCTTGTCCCAATGGGCAGCGCGGGGGCCAAGGCCATGGCGGTGGTGCTCGGGCAGGCGGAGATTTACCTGCACTCGGGCGGCCAATACGAATGGGACAGCTGCGCGCCCGCCGCAGTCGCCGCGGCGCACGGCCTGCACTGTTCGCGCATTGATGGCAGCCCGCTCATCTACAATAATGCCGACACATACATGCCCGATCTGCTCATTTGCCGCCCCGAATGGGCCGAGCGCGTCCTCACTGAAGTCAAGGCATTGGCGCTCGCCTGATTGTGCTTGGCGGGATTGACCTGGAATACTCGCTTGCGGGGGCGTTTGTCAGCTTTCTGGTGGGGCTGACAGGGGTCGGTGGCGGTTCGCTCATGGCGCCGATCCTGATCCTGTTCTTCGGCATTCATCCGGCGCTCGCAGTGGGCACCGATCTGTGGTTTGCCGCGATCACCAAGGCGGTTGGCGGGGGCATGCACAACAAGCTCGGCTCGGTCGACTGGTACGTCGTCAAACGGCTCGCCATGGGCAGTCTGCCCGCCGCGGTGCTGACGCTGGTCTGGCTGTGGCTGTTTCAGGATGGCAAGCTCGATGCAGGACCGTTGATGAAGCTGCTGGGCGCGGCGCTACTGTTGACCAGCGTGCTGATGATCCTCAAGCCGCGCCTTCAACCCGGCCTTGTGCGAGTGCGCGAGCGGCTGGGCGACGGGATGCGCGGGCGGCAAAAGCTGTTCGTGATCGGCGGCGGCGCGGCGATTGGCGCTTTGGTCACGCTGACTTCGGTCGGCGCGGGCGCGCTTGTCGCGGTGCTGCTTGCCACGCTCTATCCACTGAGGCTGGGGACAAAGACGATCGTGGGCACCGATATCGTCCATGCCGTCCCTTTGACGCTGGTGGCGGGGATGGGGCACAGCCTGCTCGGAAATGTCGATGGCTGGATGCTTGCAAGCCTTCTCATCGGAGCCATGCCGGGCATCATCCTCGGCTCACTGGCAAGCGGCAAGGTGCCCGAAGCGGTGGTGCGTTATGCGCTTGCCGCGATGCTTGTGGTCGCTTCGCTCAAGATGCTCTTTCCCGCAGGATAAGCAGCTTTCAGCCGGTTTTGCGCGCGAGCCGCGCGGCAATCGCTTCGGCCGCAGCGCTGACATCGCGCCAGGTCGCTTCAAAGCCATCGGCCTCGCCGTAATAGGGATCCGCGACGGCATGGCCCTCCCGGCCCGAAACACAGTCCATCAGCAGGCGCACTCTGGCATGCGCGCCCGGCGGCGCCATGCGTTCCAGATTGGCGAGGTTTTCGCGGTCGAGCGCAAACACAAAATCGAACCGGGCAAAATCTTCGGCGCAAATCTGCCTTGCCCTGAGGTCCGAAATGTCGACACCGTGGCGCAGCGCGGTCGCCTGCGCGCGTTCATCGGGCGGATTGCCGACATGCCAGGCGCCCGTGCCTGCGGAATCAAGCTCGAGCTCCAACCCGGTCATCTCGGCCGCCGCGCGCATCGCGCCCTCGGCCATGGGCGAGCGGCAGATATTGCCAAGGCATACGAACAGCAGCGCAGGCGCGCTTTGGGTCTCATCCACCGCGCTGCCCGATCCGCCATTATCAGCCAAGCCATGGCCCCTGAATGGCGAGCGTCATGGTGGGGCTGTACGCGTTTACAAACAGAATGCGGCCATCGGGCGAGAAACACGCGCCGGCAGGCTCGGTCTGGATGCGCAGCCGCGCGAGCGGATAGACATCGCCCTGCGGAGTGACGCCGCGCAGATGATTGTCGACCAGATCGTCGTAGCTGTCTTCGCACACGACCAGATGCCCGTTGGGCGCAACCACGAGATTGTCGCCATAGGTATACTCAGCCTTGGCCGGGCTTTCGTAGAACAATTGCACGCCGTCGGGGCCATTGGCGTTGGGGCGCACGCGGAAGATCTGGCCCTGCTCGGCCACGCCGCCACTGGTACAGGTGAAATAGAACTCGCCATCGCCCATCCAGATGCCCTCACCGCGCGCGAAGATGCTGCCGCCAAGCGCCGCGCCGCGATGGCGCAGATCGTCCTTGGGGCTTTCGGGATCATCGAGCGTGACCCATGTTCCCGGCATCCAGTCGCCCACGGCCACGCTTTTGCCTTGCCAGTTGCGCGTATCGCCCACCCCGTCGATGGCGAGCGCCTGCAAGGTGCCGCCAGCAGCCAGATCGCCGGGCACGTCAGGAATGAAGCGGTAGAGCAGCGAATCGCTGGTATCCTCGGTCTGGTAGACGATGCCTGTCGCCGGATCGACGCAGGCCGCCTCGCGCTTGAAGCGGCCCATGGCCTTGAGCGGCGCGGGATTGACCTGCGCGGTGGCATTGGCGGGCACTTCAAAGGCCCAACCATGCGGCTGATTGATCTTGCCGTCAGGCATGCTCACATCTTCTTCGCAGGTCAGCCACGTGCCCCAGGGCGTCACCCCGCCCGCGCAGTTGCGGATCGTGCCCGCCATCGAGCGGAACTGCCGCTCCACTTTCAGGGTGGCCGCATCGAGGACAATATTGGTCGTCCCGCCGGGAAGCGGAATGAGGCTGCGCGCGATTGTATCGAAAGCCGGGCCCGATGCGCCCGCGCCATCATTGTCCACTCTGAGCTCATGATTGCGCACCAGCGCAATCTTGCCGTTGCCCAGATCGAAGCAGCCCATGCCGTCGGCGCGGTCAGGCACGGTCCCGCCATCGTCCATCGCATCGCCCAGCCGCGAGATCACGCGATAAGAATAACCGCGCGGCAGATCGAGAAGGCCTGCAGGGTCGGGCACCAGATCGCCCACCGGCGAATAGCCCGAAGCGCGCGGCGGCGGGCTCGCACAGCCCGAGGCAGCGAGCGCGGCAAAGGCCGATCCGGTAGCGGTAAGGAATTTGCGGCGATCAGGCGTCATGGCTCAAGCTCTCTGGTAACTGGTACTTCATGCACGATGGTAGCATCAGGTGACAAGCAAATGTCACCGGGACCAAGAGCCTATTCCAATCCCAGCGCGCGCTTGATCTGATCCCAGTCCACCAGCTTGAAATTCTGCGCGGCAGGTGCGTTGACGCCGTCTTGCGCGACGAACAGCCCGCCGGGAAATTGCGGCCCGAAATCGCCCTCCACAAGCGCGATGCCGTCAGTTTCCTGCGTTGCGCCGAAGGCGCCCTCGCCAATCGCGAAGCGGCCAACCGGGACCACGAGGGGCAGGCTGAATACCGCATAGGCATTGTCGCCCTGGCTCGATGCGACAAGGTAGCCGCCATCTTCTCCGCGCGGCACCAGCGCCAGCCCTTCGACATCCGCGACCAGATGCACATTGTCGACCGGCGCCACCAACTCGCCTGCTGTGGTCCCGCGCGCAAAGCGCCAGATGCCGCCGGTTTCCTCGCCCACATAGAGCGTGCCGTCGCGCGGATCGAGCACGCAGCCCTCGGCTTGCGAGGGCACGGCAAGGCTGCGCTTGTTCTCGGCGACAATCGTTTCGCTGCCGATGATGATTGCGATTTCCTCGATGCGGCCGTCCTTGAGCACCGAATAGGCCATCAAGGTGCCGCCGCTTTCGACCATGCAAAAGCCATAACCTTCGCCCGCTCCGCCCGGAACGCTGCCGATCTCGATCAGTGCGGCAGTTTCCCGGTCAAGTTCCCACAGGCGGATTTGCGCGTTGGCGAGATCGTTGCGGTCGCTCGCGGCAACGATTACCGCACCGCCCGGAATGGTTGCGAGATCGACATTGTTGATTGCGCCCGCAGCGTAAAACCCGCGCACATCGCCATCGAGATTGTAGACATAGAGCCCCGCCTTCTTGTCGGTCGCGACAATCAGGCTGGCGGCGGGGTCTGCGGGGTTTCGCCAGATCGCCGGATCATCGGCAGCGTCCTCATTGGCCGTGCCGACAGGCGTAGTCTCCCCCCTTGCCATAACGGAGACGGGAGCAAGTCCGGTGGGCGTGGCGACGCAGCCACCAAGCAGCGCCGCCATCCCGAGTGCAAAAATTCTCTTCATCACGAAGCGACTATAGAATGGCCTATCAGTGATACGCCATAAATTTCGTACCGGGCGCTGGCCCTGCCACCCACCGGACCAATCTCAGGCGGTGGGTGGCTCAGAGCCTGGATCAGTACTTCAGCCGCAGACCGCCCTTCATCGTCCAGTTGTACTTCTCGAATTGCAGCACGTTTTGCTGTCCACCAATCTGGTTGTACGCGAAATATTCCGCGTCATTGATGTTGATCCACTCGAAGAAGACCTGCAGGTTGCGGTTGATCTTATAGCGGCCCGAAAAATCGAGCTGGAAGTGGTTGTCGACAATCCGGTCTTCCTCAGCCGATCCATCGGCCTCATCAAGATACTTGTCGCGATAGCTTCCCGAAAGCCGGAGCGAAATCGGGCCCTTTTCGTAACCAAGTACGCCATTGAAGGTGTGCTTGCTTGCGCTGGGCAAGGTGATCTCGCGGAAATCGGGCGTATCGGTGATGGAGCCGATATCGCCATCGGGGAGAAGTCCCTTGGCATCGGTGTAGGTGTAATTGGCCTGCACCAGAAAGCCCGACAGGAAACCGGGAAGGAAATCGAGCTGCTGGGCAAAGCCCACCTCAACCCCGAAAATCTCGGCCGAGCCACCGTTGATGGTGGTTTCGGCTTCTTCGAAATCGATCCCTTGGAACGAGCCCGGCTCATCGACCGTGACACCGACGATGAAATTGTCGATTTCCTTATAGAACACGCCTGCCGTGATCGCGCCATTGTTGGACATGTAATATTCGACCGTTCCGTCGAAATTCCACGCTTCGTAAGGCACCAGATCGGGATTGCCGATTACGGCTTCATCATCCTCGTTGATTTCCACCCGCAAGGCGAGGTCCCCGATGTTGGGACGCACGAGGCTGCGATAGGCAGCGGCGCGCAGGATCAGATTGGGCTGCGCTGCGTAGCGGATGTTGAGGCTGGGGAGCCAGTGATCGTAATCACGCTCGAGCTCGCGCGGGGTGACGGTGACGAATTCATCATCGTCAGTTTCCACGAGGCGCACGACATTACCCGTCAGGCGATTGTCTGTACGCTCGTAACGCACCCCGCCGATCACCAGCAGCTTGTTGCTCTCGAAGCGACCGAGCAAATAGCTGGCAAAGATGTCTTCATCGACCGTGAAGGTCTCATTGTTGCTGTCGATCGTGGAATCGATTTCCTGAAGTTCGAAATCGCCGCGGTTGGCGAAGAAGAAGTCGCTCGCTTCGGTGAAGCCGGGAAGCGGCGAGATATCGGTGAGACGATAGGTCTGCGGCGCGCCGAGCACATCGGCCAGCGAATAGTCGGTGTCGGTCTCGTAGTATTCCACGATCCCGGCAAAAGCCTTCTCGCGGAAGCGCGCCTTGACGCCGCCCTGGATCGTGAAGGTTCCGGCGTCGCTGTAGATTTCGTATCCGAGATCGAAGCGGCCCGAAAATTCCTCGTCCTCACCCAGCGACCCAGCGGTAAACTCGATCTCGTCGAGGCCGTAGGTGGCGGGATTGAAGAATTCCGCGCTGTTGCCGGTCACGGAATAGAGCGGGATACGCGGATTGCTGTAATCGAAGCCGATTTCCAGACCGGAATCTTCGAACGTGTTTGCAAAGCGGGTCGGGTCTACCGAACCGTCCTTGCGCTCGGAAGACTTCGCCCAGCTGACCGCATATTCAGCGGTTAGCGCGCCGAACCGGCTTTCGCCCCCGAACACCGCAGTGCGAATGAGGCTCCCTTCGAAGCGGTCCTTCACACGGCGGCGGATCTCGATTTCGGTGTCTTCATCGTCGAACACAGCACTCGTGCCGCTGCCTGAAACATT